>NZ_JBXXZH010000360.1:0-7200 GCF_059640475.1 Calothrix sp. CBUCES-K 9914 | reverse complement strand
TTGTGATGATTCCATATGATGACAATTATCACAACATCGCCGAAACACTGAATCAATACTATGGTGTAAAGGTTTACGAAGACTTAGAATTTATCGACCGTTTATCAAAGAAATTACACGAAACTTTTGGTGGCAAGTTTTTCGCGCGTCCGAACCAGTTCCGTAAACAAGCTTGTTGGTATGGGGAATTCGACGAGTTTTTATACATCGACACCGATATAGTCGTCTTTGAAAAAATCGCCGATAACTTGAATTACTTGGCACATACAGATTTTATCAACTGTGATTACCAGCATTTAGGCGGTATAAAAAACGTATTCTCAACAAAAGTATTTGAAGACAAGGTATTTACACAAGAAGAAGTCAAAGATATATTCAACGGTGGGTTCTGGGGTTCCAAGAAAAATCTCGTATCCGAACAGGACTTGTACGAAGTATTTACCGAATGTGCCGAACATCCGGAATACTTTGATTTTTCAGAAAAAACTTCCGACCAGCCAATCATTAACTATATGTTATTAAAGCGTATCAAAAACCGCTTTAATATAGTACGGCGTGAAGGTCAGGCGCCTGGTAACTGGGCAGGTACACCGCACTTTCAATCAAAACAGGGGCAAGCAAATATATTAATCGACCCAACAGTAAACCAGCAGCTACAATATTTACACTGGGCAGGTATACGTATTCAACCTGGCTGTCCTTATTGGGAGACTTGGGAATACTACCGTAATCTTAACCCGGAAATACCACCCGCTTATTTTCCGGCGCCCGTCCAGAAAAGTCAGTGGCAAAAAACAGTAGATAATCTCAAAAACCAACTACGGCAAATTAAAGCGAACGTAAAACCGTAGGGCATTACGGCTACGGGGTTAGAGAATGTTTTTAAAGTATTAAATCCCCCCTAATCCCCTTATTAAGGGGGGAAAAGAGCTTTTTTAGCTGATTAAGGCGGGTTGGGGGGATTAAACGCGGATTACATAGTAAAATATTACTTTTAAAACATCCTCTAACTAAATTAGTAACCCTATATGCATTTGAAAACTAATTTGAAAAACTTTTTAGTTATTTGTATTTTCACGTGCTGTTTAATTTTAACTCTAGCCAGCTGTAATCTTAATCAAAGCAACTCCGGCGCCGGAGATATAATAATTGCCTCGAAAGATTTTACCGAACAAGATATATTAGGGGAATTACTAGCGCAGCAAATTGAGGCAACAACAAAACTAAAAGTTGAACGTAAACCGCGTTTAGGTGGTTCATTTGTTTGCCATAAAGCATTAACAGCGGGAAAAATAGACGGTTATATAGAGTATACAGGAACTGCATTTACAAGCATTCTCAAACAACCCGTAATTAACGACCCCAAAGAAGTTTATCGGCGCCTCAAACAAGGGTATGCAGATAAATATAAGCTTGAAGTGATGGAATCTTTGGGTTTTGAAAATACTTTTGCAATGATTATACGTGGTGAAGACGCAAGAAAATATAATATTAAAACATTATCAGAAGCGGCAAAATATACACCTCAATGGCGTGCTGGGTTTGGATATGAATTTGCCGAACGTGAAGACGGTTTCCCAGGTTTATCAAAAAGATACAATCTACAGTTTGGCTCTAGACCAAATATAATGAGCTTAGACTTAATTTACCGCGCGTTAACTCAGAACCTAGTAGACTTAATAGCAGGGAACTCCACTGACGGACAAATATCTCGCTTAGGTTTACAAGTTCTGCAAGACGACAAAAAATACTTTCCACCTTACGAAGCAGTGCCAATAATTCGCCAGGAAACTCTAAAAAAACACCCAGAACTAAAAACAGCTATATCACAACTAAGCGGAAAGATAACAGCAGATGAAATGCGTCAATTAAATAACTTAGTTGAAGGGGAATTGCAAGATATTAAGGATGTAGTAACCAAGTTTCGCAAAACAAAAAACTTGTAGAATAAGTTATATATTGTCATCGTTCATTGTCATTCTGAGCGCTGCGAAGAATCTAAACTATGATTGAATTACATATTCGTGATTAATAAATGGCGCCAGTTATTAGTAGGCGCCGTTCAAAGCTTTTCAAATAACTCTTGGTTAAGGATTTCGCCCTGAGTATCAACAATCAATGGCAACTTCCGCCCGGTGTTACGCACTGACTTCCAAGGCGCATTTACAGATATAGAAGAGGGATCGAAATTAGTCAAATCTAATTGCCCTGTATGCTCGCTACTACCAAGAATATTTGAGAGTTCGATTGTATGACGTTTAGTTCCAAAAAATTCGACGGTATTTAGATAAAGTTTTTGCTCGCGGTCATCATAATCAATGCTGGCTACATACAATTTGCCATACAGCCACATGCCACCTGCAAAAGCTACACCAAGACTGGAAACAATGGCGCCGATAGCTATACGCTGAGGCAATGGTTTTAAAACTCCACCATCACCCGGAGCTAGCCCAAAATTTCGAGATAAATGCACTCCAGCTAAGGTAGTTCCAACCA
Source organism: Calothrix sp. CBUCES-K 9914 (assembly GCF_059640475.1). Lineage (NCBI taxonomy): Bacteria > Bacillati > Cyanobacteriota > Cyanophyceae > Nostocales > Calotrichaceae > Calothrix > Calothrix sp. CBUCES-K 9914. The sequence continues at coordinate 4,704 of NZ_JBXXZH010000360.1, read as the reverse complement.
AAGTAGTTAACGATAGTAGCATAACGAAACGGACTTTTACTAGTTGTCCAGCAGCGCGGAAGACGGGAATTGTAGTCATGTTAATCTACTAAATATTGACAGGTGAAATTCTACATGTTGATTGTGGTAAGTGCCTGTTAAAGCCTAGCGCGGAACTGCTGTTATAGGAGTTCCATTCCATGAAAAAGTCGGTTCAGCTTCACAGTAACTCCATTTTGCTTCCCAAGGCATAGGAAAATTAGGCACTGTAAAACGAATCGAAAATCGTCCCCAAGTGTTGCTTAATTTTCCAGAACTATCTTCTCGGCCTGTATCGCATTTAACGTTAGATTTGCCAATCCAGTAACCATGATAAACTCCACGATTATTGAATACTCCAGCTAGCCCTTCAATAAAAATGGCGCCTGTGGGATAAGTCCAAATAGCTGTTTTACCTCTATCTGTTTGGTAAACTACTTTCCCATAATTGCTATTCCATACTTCGTCCGCAAACGCTAAATTTGGTGCAGTAGCCAAGAGAAATGCTGCACTTACAATTGATAAGTATGTGTATTTCATGACATTTATATACTAAGTGTCGTTTAGATTTAAAAAATTATACTGGCTGACGTATAATATCATGTCCCTAGGTAATTATATTTAGGTGCGTGAAGGCTACCAGTACTGCGCTTCGTTTTAAAATTTTAGTAGCCTTCACGCACCCTACTTTGTAACCAATAACTCATCCGTTACATCCGCTCTCATCCGTTGCAAGTTAGGCTGCACAGGCAAGGATGCCTGTGCCACAGGGGGGTTTTGCGGAATTATTGTTTTCTGTGCTGAAGCTCAAAATTAGTGCTGCTATTTAAATATATGTTTTCTGTTCTTTAGTTATATATAAAGGATTAAGATGACTCGTTTATCAAATTCTATTGAAAATATCAAAAGCCACTATCAAGTGGTGGTTATTGGTTCAGGGTATGGGGGTGGTATTGCTGCTTCGCGTTTGTCCCGCGCGGGTCAGCAGGTATGTATCCTCGAACGTGGTAAGGAGTTCCAACCGGGTGAATATCCCAATACTGTGCTGGAAGCTACGGAAGAAATTCAGGTAAATTTACCTTCAGATAAGCATATTGGTTCACGCACGGGTTTGTATGATTTCCACGTTAATGAAGATATCAGCGTCTTTGTTGGCTGTGGGTTGGGTGGTACTTCGCTAGTCAATGCGAATGTTTCTCTACGCGCGGAGCGTCGAGTTTTAGAAGATACACGTTTTCCTCAAGCTTTACGCGATGATTTAGATACGCTTGTAGATGCAGGATACAAACGGGCTGAAGAAATGCTTAAGCCTTCTCCTTATCCTACAGATTTTCCAGAATTGAACAAGTTGGAAGCGCTGGAGAAGTCAGCAAAATATTTGAATGAGAAGTTCTACCGTCCCCCAATTAATGTTACTTTCCAAGATGGTGTCAACCATGTAGGGGTAGAACAAAAGAAATGCAATTTGTGTGGTGATTGTATTACGGGTTGCAATAATCAGGCGAAAAATACTACTTTGATGAATTATCTGCCTGATGCTAAAAATCACGGTGCCGAAATTTATACGCGAGTATCGGTAAAGTATCTTGAACGCGCGGGTGATAAATGGTTAGTTCATTATGAGTTATTAAGTTCTGGACGCGATAAATTTAACGCTGGGACAATGTTTGTAAGTGCAGATATTGTTATCTTGGCGGCAGGTACATTAGGTTCTACCGAGATTTTACTACGTTCGGCTCAACATGGTTTACCTGTGTCTTTACAGTTGGGACTTAACTTTTCTGGTAATGGTGATGTCCTCGCATTTGGTTATAATACAGACCACAAAATTAATGGTATTGGTTATGGAGCTAGTCCTGTAAATGAGAAGGAACCTGTAGGCCCCTGTATTACTGGCATCGTTGACATGCGCTTGCAACCGCAGTTGGATAATGGGATGGTGATCGAAGAAGGTTCTATTCCAGGCGCCATTGCTACATTTCTCCCTGAAGTATTTAAGAAAGCTTCCAAAATAATGGGCGCCGATACTGATAGCGGTTTAGTTGATTTTACTAAAGAGAAAAAGCGCGAGTGGGAAAGTAAAATTTATGGACCTTACACAGGCGCCCTCCAAAATACCCAGACTTACCTTGTGATGACCCACGATAACACAGGCGGTCGAATGTATTTAGAGAATGATAATCTTAAAATCAGTTGGTCAGGTGTTGGTTCACAGCCGATTTTTGAACGTGTAAATAATCGTCTTAAGGAAGCAACTATACCTTTAGGCGGCACCCAAATTCCAAACCCAGTATGGAGTAAGTTTTTCCAAAAAGATTTGGTGACAGTTCACCCGCTAGGAGGCTGTGCGATGGGAGAAAACGCAGAGTCCGGTGTTGTAAATCACAAGGGACAAGTTTTTGCTGGAACGACAGGTGATACTGTTCACAAAGGATTGTATATAAGTGATGGCTCTGTAATTCCTCGGTCACTCGGTGTAAATCCACTACTTACAATTTCTGCTATTGCCGAACGTTGCTGTGTACTAATAGCTCAAGATTACGGTTGGACAATTGATTACACTTTACCATCGGCGCGCTTGTCTACAGGATTTGAAGTTGTAGAGAAACCTTTGGGAATTCAATTTACCGAAACAATGCGCGGTTACTTTTCAAGTCAAGTTAAAGATGACTATGTACGTGCAGCATCTCAAGGTAAGTTAGATAATTCAAAGCTGGAATTTACTCTAACTATTATCTCTGATGATTTGGATAAAATGCTCACCGACTCTAACCATCAAGCTAGTATAGTTGGTAGTGTTACGGCGCCTGCAATTTCTCCTGACCCACTTACTGTAACAAACGGTATATTTAATTTATTCGTTGTTGACCCTGACAACGTTGGCACTAGGCAAATGCGTTATCGGTTGGTAATGACTTCCGAAACTGGACAAGCGTACTTCTTAGAAGGGTTTAAAGTTATTCACGATGAAGCAAGCTTTGATATTTGGGAAGACACAACGACACTATATACAACTGTATACGAAGGTTATAGTAGCGCGGCGCCTGTACTGGGTAAAGGCATTTTAAAAATACTGCCTGCTGACTTTATGCGGCAACTATCCACGATGCGCGTCACAAATGCCAAAAATATTGAGCAAGAACTGGAAAAAACAGCCGCATTTGGTAAATTCTTCGCAAAATCATTGTTTGATGTATACGGTGGAGTTGTAGCACAAGGCAGTGTATTTAACCCTGATGCACCACCCCGCAAAAAACGCCAACTCAGAGTTTCGGCGCCTTCTGTATACTTTATTAATACTAGTGATAACGTGCAGTTGCGCTTGACTCGTTACCAAGGTGGTGCCAAAGGGCCTGTTATGCTTGTTCACGGACTAGGTGTATCGAGTCGCATTTTTAGTATCGACACTATCGAAACCAACTTACTCGAATATTTGTATGCACAGGGTTACGATGTTTGGCTGTTTGATTATCGTTCGAGTATCGAACTTCCTGCATCATCAACATCTTACTCTGGTGACGATATTGCTCTTAAAGATTACCCTGTTGCTGTCGATAAAATCAGAGAAATTACTGGTGCCGAAAGGATCCAAGCAGTAGTTCACTGCTTTGGCGCCACAACTTTCTTAATGTCAATGCTTGCTGGTTTGAAAGGAGTCCGCGCGGTAGTTTGCTCACAAATTGCGACTCATAGTAAAGTACCATTTATGACAGCGCTGAAATCAGGGTTGTATGTTGCAACAGCGTTAGAAATGCTGGGAGTTGAATCCTTAACTGCTTATGTAGATAGTAATGCTAATTGGCTAAACCGACTTTATGACAAAGCCTTAAAATTGTATCCTGTTGATGCAGGGGACGGTGATACTAGTCCTGTAAGTCGCCGCATATCATTTATATACGGGCAACTGTACGAACTTAACCAACTTAATACTGCAACGTATGATGCAATGCACGAAATGTTTGGTGTTGTGAGTATGAGAAGCTTAGAACATTTAGCATTGATGGTTCGTAAAGGGCATTTAGTCAGCTTGCTTGGTCAGGAAGATTATATTCCAAACTTAGAAAAACTTGCAATTCCTATTACCTTTATTCATGGTGAGAAAAATAATTGCTGGTTGCCTGAAAGTACAGAAATTACTTATGACTTGTTAAGTAAAAAGAACGGCAAAGATTTATATACCCGTCATGTAATACCTAACTATGGTCATATAGATTGCATTTTTGGTAAGAATGCAGCAAGAGATGTGTATCCGTATATATTACAGCAATTGGAAGAGAGTTAAAAGTGCTGAGTGCTGAGTGCTGAGTGCTGAGTATAAGAGAGGTAGGGTGCTTGATGCTACATAAATTTTGAAACTAAGCGTAAGTCTAATGGCATCACGCACCTTACTAATAGCACCTTAATAATAGTATATATATTTACCACACAGACAGTAGAGACGCGATTAATCGCCTCTCTACACAGAGATAAGCACCTTATTAATTAATAATTAGAAGTTATGAATAAAGCTGAAATATTAGAAGCATCGAATGATATGGCGCCTGTTCATGGATATGTTGACGTGAATATTCCAATTAAGGTGTTGTGGGAAAATTTCCAAAGTCCGAATTTGTGGCATCGGTGGAATGATTGTTTTTTTTGGACGTTTAATAAGAAGTTGGAAGTTGGCAAACAATTAATATGGTG
>NZ_JBXXZH010000359.1:0-7210 GCF_059640475.1 Calothrix sp. CBUCES-K 9914 | reverse complement strand
CCTGACTTGAACTCTCTTAACTCTTGTCTCTGTAACTCTGTGTCTCTGTGGTAACAAATATATCACCCCAAAATTAATGACATGAACCAGTAGTTTATCCGTTACATCCGTTGTATCCGTTGCTAACCTATACCTAATTTACCTGCGAGTGCAGGGGTTAAAGGGATAAGTGTTGCAATCATTAGAAATAGTGCGAGTAAACCTAACGCTGCTCGCGCGTCGTCGGGTTCAGTAATTTCATTCAAGCTGGGACGTTCCTGGTCACGCTGCAAAAATACAATTACAATTGCCCAGTACATTGCTAGTGGATTACCGAGAGAAACTATTGCTAGTACAATTAAGGTGGCGAGAGTAGTTCGACTGGCGATTTTACGTCCATAAATTGCTTGGACGATACGGCCTCCATCTAATTGACCTGCTGGCATTAAGTTTAAGGCAGTAATTACTAGTCCAAGCCAACCTATTACTACTAGGGGGTGTACACTAACTGCTGGAGACTGTAGTGCTGAACCTAAGACTACGCGCGCTAAACTTCCAACTAAAATTGAACCTTGGAAAAACTCGTTAGGTATTTGAAACAAACTACCTTGTTGAGATAATAACAAACCAGTTATCAACATCACAAGCGAAATAATTCCTCCTGCGGCAGGTCCTGCTAGGGAAATGTCGAATAACACTTTACGGTTAGGTAACAGTGACTCGAAGCGAGTAATGGCGCCAAATGAACCGATTTGAACTGCTGGAAGGAAAAAAGGTACACTTAACCGAACTTGGTGACGACGTGCTGTGAGGAAGTGACCTATTTCGTGCGCGAGTAAAACGGTAAAAATACCCCCACCGATGGGTAGAGCTTCCAAATAACGCGCGGGGTAGGAGAAGAAGTCAAAACCCAGAAGTAAACCCGCAGCTTCCAAACAGGTAGCAAGTGTAGCAAGTAGCAAAACGACCGCAAATGACTTTTGCGCTATCGTCATTGGACGTGGGTCATTACGACTGGGAAGGACGATAACTACTGGTCTAGCTTCCGCGTTTTCTACCAAGAACAAGCGGTATTTATCAGCTAACCGTGACTGTAAACTCTCTGTCAAACGGTTATGAGTTTCTTCCGGTTCCCCCCGTAAATTACCTTTGAATACGGCGCCATCTTGATAAGGTATTGTTTCGGTGGCAAAAAATGTATCAATGCCAAAGATACTTTTGATTGCACTTAAATCATCATCGGGTATTGGTATCGTTTCTGGCACCAATACAGTTACAGTTTGAGGTGCATTTGTATCAGATTGATTTTCTGAAGCTAATCGGTCAGCGGCTTTTTGCCGTAGAATAACATCTTGTCCAGCCGCGCGGAGTTGTCGTCCTAGATAGACATATACCCCTGCGGAGACAACCAACAGCAAGATAATACCGATAATATTAATGTAGATTCCTGCTGCGAACAAGCCAAAAAATAGTAGCCAAGGTATCATTAGCACAAGCGATTGCAACCAGGCTAAGATTCCTAGCTTACCAAAAGGTCTGGCGCGATAAAAGCCCCAACCTAAAATACCCAAAGCAACAACTAGGATTGTCGCGACTAAAGGAGTCTCTGACGCAGTAAACATCTTCCAAAACCCTTTGAAACAAAACTAAGTTCTTTCTGGAAAGCAATTTGTTAAAAACTACTAACTTACTTAATTTATAACGACCTTTGCCGTATTCTCAAATAAAATGTAGGTTGGCAGAAGCGAAGCGCAACCTAACATTATCATTATCATTACGCCAACATTATTTCAGACGTTGGGTTACACCCAACCTAGTTTAGTTACAAAAATGATTAACGTATTAAGTACTATTACATATAAAGATTCTTTGATTACGCCTGTACATACTGCTGTTACAGGCAGAGTTAGATATAAAGTGCGTGGGCTTTATGGTGATAAATTGCTCAAAAAATACTTAGAATCGAAATTATCGCAGGAAAAAGGTATCGAGCGAGTCCAGGCAAATTGTACGACAGGCAATATACTTGTACTGTATTATCCCAACTTCGGTCAAAATGCCGTTGCTACACTAATTCAATCATGTGTCTCAGATTACAGCAACGTAGGTTGTACCGTTAGTACGTCAGTCCCGACTCCAGTGACAAATCAAGAGCAAAAGCTATCGATTGCAACTAGTACTATAATCCCTGTTGCGGGAACTGTGAGCGCGTTGGCACTTTTAACTTTATTTATTCACACGCGCGGTTTAGATGAACGAGTTCTATTGACAATTCAAAAATTACATTCGCCATTACTTCATACCGTCATGGTAGGTGCCACTTCATTAGGGGAAGGAGCGACATTACTGTTGGTGTCTGGGTTATATAGAAGTTGGTTAATACGTAATAACCGTCGTCAAGATGCAAATACCCTGATAGTTGCTGCTGTTGGTGGAATTGGGTTGAACTGTATACTCAAACTTATGTTCGCGCGGTCACGTCCTTTACTGTGGGATAGAATTATTGAAGTTAGTCACCACAGCTTTCCAAGTGGTCACTCGATGGTATCGATGGTAGTTTACGGGTATATTGCTTACACCTTAGCAAAGCAGTATCCTCAACACCGCAATCAAATTTCAACACTTGCTGTAGCTTTGATTTTGGCAATAGGTTGTAGTAGGTTATATTTGGGAGTACACTGGATGACAGATGTTACTGCTGGTTACGCTGCTGGTTTAGTGTGGTTGTTTGTTTGTATAGCTTTCAACGTTCAAGCTAATCCTGTAAAATCGTTAATTCCAGCCAGTCACTCAATTCCTTTGCTAAAAGGTCAATTTCAGAATTAGTTACGGCAAACGGCGAAAAATTACTCGTTGAAATTTCATAAACTCGGCGCCCAGCCCAAATTTGTAAAAACCAGCGATTCCAAGACTGCTGGGTTTTTGCTATGCTAATAATTCCGCGTATAGAAGCAGGAAAAGGGTCTTTTAGCTTCAACCCGAAAAGTTCATAAGTCCAAGAGATTTTACGACGAGTTATCGAAAACCGTTTTTGGGCAAACTCAGATACAATAACAACTCCAATTGTTACGAGCGAAACTACTAGATTAAAACTAAATACTGGTGGTAAGGTTCTCATATCGAACCTAGGAAGCGAAACCGCGAACAAATTAACCAAACACACTGGAAAAATCAAGAAAGCTAAACATAGCATTGTAAACCGCGAAAACAATCCCACCGCAGGAATAAAAATTTCAATAATATTATCATTCTTGAGCATTACTATCTTTCGTTGCGGTGGCTCTTTAATTCCAAACTTTGATATATCTATCATTGTATTATTTGTCTTATTAAATTCTTGTCATGCTGCATTTATAGCTTTACTGCATGGTGCCATTCCACTGTAAGATTACTTGTGCTTGCTTCTAACTCATGCTTAAGTAGTTTTGCTATATATATTGGAATGTATTTGTATTTAATATGAACAACACCTTTAACAGACTGGCGCCATTTATTCAGGAATATATATATAATAACAACTGGACAGAATTAAGATCCATTCAAACCGCAGCAAGTGAAGTGATATTTGACACAGACGCGCATTTGCTGGTTGCTGCTGGAACAGCCGCAGGGAAAACAGAAGCAGCTTTTTTGCCAGTTATTACCGTATTACACGCAGAACAACCCCGTAGTATCGGAGTAATTTATATTGGTCCAATTAAAGCGTTGATTAATGACCAATTTGAACGTTTGAACGAATTATTAAAGGAAGCGGATATTCCGGTAATACCTTGGCATGGAGATGTTTCCCAAAGTCATAAAATTAAAGCATTAAAAAACCCGCGCGGAATTTTACAAATAACTCCAGAGTCTTTGGAAAGTTTGCTAATCAACAAAAATGATGATTTAATACGGTTGTTTGGAGACTTACGCTTTGTAATAATCGATGAAGTTCATGCTTTTATGGGAACTGAACGGGGTTGTCAGATACTTTGTCAACTCGCGCGTATTACCCAAGCTACAGGAAAACAACATCGTCGTATCGGGTTATCGGCAACTTTGGGAGATTACTCGTTAGCCCAAGAGTGGTTACGTTCGGATACTGATAAACAAGTAATTACACCATTACTTGAACAAAGTAAGCGTAATATTAAACTTGCTTTGGAACATTTTAACATTTCTGATCCCCCCAACCCCCCTTATCAAGGGGGGCAGGAAAGTTATGAGAAATATATCTATAATCTTAGTAAAGGTTGTAAGTGTCTTATCTTTGCTAATAATAAAGCCCAAACCGAATCAATTGTAGCTGCGTTGCGACAAATTGCCGTGCGGGAACAAGAACCAGATATTTACCATGTTCATCATGGGAGTATTGCTGCTTCTTTACGTTCAGAAGCAGAAAATGCGATGCGTGAAAAAGATAAACCATGCGTTACTGCAGCAACTTTAACTTTAGAAATGGGTGTGGATATCGGAAACTTGGAACGAGTTATTCAGTTAGAGGCGCCGATGTCCGTAGCAAGTTTTTTACAACGGTTAGGACGCGCGGGCAGACGTGGCAAACCTTCAGATATGCGCTTTGTATGTGCTGAAGAAGAAGTTTTAGAAGAGGCGCCTATATACGAACAAATACCGTGGCAGTTAATACAGAGTATTGCAATTATACAGCTTTACATGGAAGAACGCTGGGTAGAACCGTTTAAACCAGTAAAATACCCATTCTCATTGTTGTATCACCAAACCATGAGTATTATTGCAGCTAATTGTGAAATATCACCTGCCTTATTAGCAAAACAAATCTTAACTTTATCAGTTTTTCAACACATCTCCCAAGATGATTATCGATTATTACTAAACTACCTAATAGATATTGACCATATACATAAAACAGACAAAGGTAAATTAATATTAGGGCTGAACGGGGAGAAAATCGTCAATAGATTCCAGTTTTATGCAGTTTTTCCTGAAAATTTGGAATTTACCGTCAAGCATGATGCAACTAACATTGGTAGTATAGCTATGATACCAACAGTTGGTAGTGAATTTGGTTTAGCAGGAAGAACATGGAAAGTCTTGGATGTAGACTTTCGTAAAAAGTTAGTATCTGTAAAACCCACCGAAGGACAAGGCAGTGTATTTTGGCGTGGTGGTAGTGGCGCCATACATACCAAAGTCTTACAACGTATGCGTCGCGTATTATGCGAAGATACAGAATATAGTTACTTACAACCGAATGCTTTGAAGCGATTAAAACAAGTACGCGAAATAATACAAAGTTTAGGATTGGATGAAAGCTACATCGCGCGTTTACCAAAAGGCAAATGTGTAATATTTCCTTGGTTAGGAACAGCAGGGTTTAAAACTTTAGAAACAATGCTCAATACTTTTTGTCGTGAATCATTAGAAATTAAAAGTATAGGTGGTTCCTGTCCGTACTATATTACAGTAAGGTTGCCCAAAGATAAAATAGATAATCTCCAGCCAGAAATAACTTCATTATGTACACAGCGCATAATACCCGAACATCTAGTAAGTGAAGCAGAGGCGCCGCAACTACAAAAGTACGATGAGTACATACCATACCCATTGCTAAGAAAAGCATTTGTACATGATTATCTAGATTTAAATGATGTTATGACCAGATAGAAGCATTTTTGTCAATAAGGGACTTCAAAAAATTAAATTAACCATCAATGAGCGGGATGGGCATCCTCGCTCATTGAAAAGAAAGGAAAATTATCGGCTGTAATTATTAGGAGCGCGCGCAGTTATACGAAAAAACAATGAAACCGAATTACTTTCTGTACGCTTTACTGAAATTGGATCCATCCTTGGGTGGGGTGATACCCAAATCTGCCCGGTGGCACCTCCTGTTTGTACCCACCGTTAGATAACTGAAAAACATCATAATTACGATAAAGCAATTCTCCGGGTGCTTGTATTGCTACGAATCGCCGACTGTTTCCGTCATAATAAGACCATCCACTAGATGGAGACCAACTATAGATAAAGCCGCGTTGGCTAGAAAAAAAACTACCCACATATGTTTTCTGCGGCCGTTGAGCTGGTTGCGGTAAATTAGCTTTTGCGTAAGTATTAAAACCCCATGCGCCAAATGCACTTAAAGCCCCTGTACCTATAGCCTTGGCACCCCATCTTAGTAATTTTGGTACATTCGATGCTTGACCTTGGGCAACTTCCCCGATTTGTATCTTTGGTTGTTGAGATAGCAAATTAATGTTGAAAAAATTCGTTGCTAAGAAACTGCCTGTAATCAAGAAAGCGCTTACTGTTTTACTAGTCATATTAATGCCTCAACAGTTGTAAATTGTACTTAATTTTTGGTTGTATTCATTTTTTGGCAATTCTACCATTAGTCTTTCTATTAGCTATGTTGATACTTTTCTTTGCATAAGTCACATGAGTTTTATTTAGTTGTAAAAATCATTATTTCATAGTTGATTATAAAAATCTACTTACAGAGAGTCAAACTAGAAAATATCTTTCTTTAGATAGATCACAAAATTGATAATTTTAAATAAGTAAACTATATATATAGGTATAAGTGGCAGTAACTTATGCAGTTATTTAGTAAGTCTGCAACAAAAATTTAAAAATCACCCTAACGCTCTTCTATTACTCCCGCTAGAGAAAATTTAAAAATTTTTACTAGGGGATATAACGCTACTTGAATCATTACTAGGGTCATTAGTAATTGCTCTGCAAATCCTGATGTTTCTTCAGATATCATTACTTCTATTCATGGTTTGATTAATATTTTAAATGAAGAGAATGTGAAGAGACAGGCAAGAATGCCTGTTCCACAAGATATTAAAAATTGATTAAGGACATCTGGGATAGATATCCTACATTAAAACTACAATTTTGTTACACTAAAACTATCCTTGTTTTAAGGTAGGTAGAGCCATGCGTCATAATGTTGTAAATCCTGATCAACGTACTTATGGTGGACTTTTCCCAAAAGGTAGTGAAGAAATATTTCTACTCAAGCATACAGAAGTAGGCGCCACAATTTTTGGAAATGCCGCGCGTGTAGAGGTAACACAAAGTTTTGAAAATCCTTTCACAAAACCATTAGAAGCGGTCTATGTCTTTCCATTGCCAGATGAGTCAGCAGTGGATGAGATGGAAATTAGAATTGGAGATAAAATAATTAAGGGAAGTATAAAAAAGCGCTCTGAAGCACAAGAAATTTACGAGCAAGCAAAGAAAGAAGGGCGTACTGCGGGGT
>NZ_JBXXZH010000358.1:0-7221 GCF_059640475.1 Calothrix sp. CBUCES-K 9914 | reverse complement strand
GCGTGATTTATAAAGCGTTTATTCAGGAACAGGGTAATGGGCGCCTGCGAGAGGAAGAGCAGTTGGTTGTTGACTCACTTCATCAACGTGGAATTCCAATTACGCTTTATACAGAAAAACGTCTTCGTCGCAGACAACTTCCACTTGATGGTACGTCTTTAGTTGTTGGAGATATGTCTTGCATTTCCTTGGCTTTGAAGCAGCTTTCTATTCCTGAACCAAAACCAAATGATTATCCTGGTTCTTTAAGTGAGTTTTTACATCGTCGCATTTGGCGCCTAACGCTTGGAGAATTAGAATTAGGGTTAAGAAATGGTAGATATCCTGCAATATTTGCCAAACCAGCAACTCGTCGCAAACGTTTTACAGGTTGTGTTTTTGAGTCTGAGTACGATTTGTGTCAAGTTTACGGGGTGTCACGACAAGAAAAGTTGCTGTGTTCTGAAGTTGTGACTTGGGTTAGCGAGTACCGTATTTATGTTGTGCATTCAGAAATTAGAAGTATTAATTGGTATGCTGGTAATAAGTCGATTCAAATTGATGTTCAGGAGATTCAAAGAGCTATTCAAGTTTTGGATAAAGCTGGTGAGTCTTATGCTGGATATGCAATAGACTTTGGAGTTTTAGATACTGGTCAAACTGCTTTGGTTGAGATGAATGATGGTTTTGCACTCGGCGCCTATAATATTGATAGTACAAACTATACTGATTTAATTTGGGCAAGGTGGGAAGAACTTTTAGTACAACGTGTTAATTAACTGGAATAAGTGTAAAAAAGGTCAAAGATAAACACTTTGACCTAAAAATTAACAGTTTGACGTTAAACTCTTGATTATCGGTTTAACCAAGCCTCTAAATCAGAAATATTCGAGAAATTTATAAAATCTTCTCCTAGCGCTTCAAGTTGGTCTGTTGTCAATGCTTGAATACGTTCGAGAATTGATGAGTCGAGAGTGCCGAATTTTCGATTGAGTAGACGATTTAAAAAGCGAAAAGCCTCCTTTTGCTCACCTTCACTTAAAATTTGTTGATACCAAGGAGACTCTTATAAAATTGCCATATCTAACCTCATAATGTTTTTAACTAACGCCTTATCTAACATAAAGCTAGCAAAAAAACCTAAAAGCATGTCAAACTGCTCTAACTGCTCCGAGGTACGCATTACTCGCAGTGCTTGTGTAATTGTCGCTTCATTGGCGCCGTTTTGGAGAACTGGTACGAATGGTAGTAAACTGGGTGCGTTGTTAAAGGCAACTTGTGCGTCTATTTCCCAGAGGTTTATGACTCGATAATCTTGACGCGCGATTAAACCCATAAATTTGGACTTGAAAGCAGTAGGTATTTTAGCATCACTGGTTTTGAGTATATTTATAAGTACAGGGTAAACTGGCAAATCATATTTCTCTTCAGCTAGTGCTGTATATGCGCGCACTCGATGAGCGCATCTTCAATTTATAACGTAGTTGCAATTCATTGAGGACGAGGAATTCTTTACGTTTTGGAGTCTCGACACGGATGAGAATGTCACTTTCACGACTTATCCATTCAAATCCAGTATTAATTACTTCCTTAACTTTAAGGTCAGAAGTTTGTGTATACGGTTATTTTTAGTCGATAAAATTTCTTTATAAATATATAGTTGATACATATTTGTGGTAATTATGTTCTATACTATGGAAAGTAGAACAGTAAGGTCATATATGGAAATAGCATTTACTGGAACAAGATACACAAACTCAGAGCAAGCTTTGATTGTTAAGGATAAGTTGCAGGAGATTGCTCAAATAGATGCAACTTGGCATGTTGGTGATGCGATGGGAGTTGATGCACTGGTTAGGATTGAAGCTCGGCGCCTAGCTAAAGAGTTAAATATATATGTGTGTCAAGGAAAGGAGCGTTATGAATTTGCGAAACGTTCTAAATCAATGATTGATGCAATTGCTGGTACTTATAACAAGTTGTATGCGTTTGCGAATAAATCATGTCCTGCTGGATGTAAGCCATGTAGAAATCCTAATGGGCAAGGTTCTGGTACTTGGTTGACTGTTGCTTATGCTTATTATCTTGGTGTGCCTGTAGAATTAATTTTTTTGGAGGATGGCTTGGTGGCGCCTGACTGGTTAGATGTGCCTACACCTGTAAAGAAATATGAGCAGTTATCGCTTTGGTAAACTAGCAAAAAAGTTAAAGATAGAAATTTTATAATGTTTTTACCGTTTCCGGTTGCGATGTAATCATTTCCGGCGCCTGCGTATATTAAATTGTCACCATTGCCTGTACGCACCAAGTTGTCACCTTCAGCAGCATACACAGTGTTATTACCGCCCAAAGCGCTGATAATATCACTACCCGCGCCGCTGTAGATAACACTGTTGCCACGTCCGGTAGCAATGCGGTTAAAACCTTGACCTGCATACATTTGTTGGTTGCCATCATCGGTACTAATTACGTCGTCACCAGCACCAGTGTATACTATGCTATCGCCAACTCCAACATATACACGATTATTTCCTTCACCAGCAAAGAAGGTATCATTACCACCTTTACCTATAAATACATCTCCAGCATCTGTACCGTATAATTTGTCATCTCCCTCAGTACCATTTATCGCACTTGGGTCACCTAATTGCCCAAATAACGTTTGGTACATTTGTTTGTAAATTTCTCTGTTATCAAGGGTGCTTGGTAGTTTATCAGCATTCATCCCATAGGTTTTGCTGACTAGACTACCTGGAAAGTCTGGTGTTCCTACCCAACCAACTCCAAAGTTACCCATAATCTCAAAGATATCGAAGTCCAAAATATCGACCACTTAGGTATAGTTGCAGGAATTATCGACTCAATTGGATTAGTAGAAATAATTAATGATTTATATAGTTTGCTGTTTACCAGAAAGCGCAGTAGTAGGAGTTTGATTATCTTCTTCTAACCCGAAAGACTCAGCGTGAACTTTTGTACCCGTAGCGTGAGTAACGGCGCCACCATTTGATGTACCTGTTAACTGGTCTTGCATGTGTCCTAAGTAGACGCGCGCTTGGGGCGCTAGTCGGAGGCTCATATCTTGCACCTGGAAATTTGGATGAGCAATACTGCAGTACTCTCGTAATAGCTGCTGAATTATTTGCTGATATTGAGCTACTATTACCATTTTAAAATTTACTCTAATCTTGAGTTATATGTTACATTTAACTAATTGAAATATAAAAAAACTAAATAAAAATATTTTGTTATTGTAGAGACAATACAATGTAATGCCTCTATATATATTTAAATATATTTAATCAAAACACAGCAGGCTGTTTAGTAGTCGTCGTAGTCTTCCTCATCAGATTCAGATGGTGGAATTTCATCTAGCTTGACTTGAAATTCCTGCACAGAAACTGTTGTAATTGCTTGTTCTAAGAGCTTCTCCAGCACATTTAAATCTTCTATTGTCTCAAGACGTTCGCTAATGGATGCTGGTACAGTGTCAAACCGCACTCTTAAAGCAGTTACAACTGACTTACGAGCATTTATCATCATCCCATCAAGTTCGATATCTGTAATATATGGCACTCGTCCTTCCTCCTGAATACGTTTGAATTCTTGTTTAAAGCTCATTTCCAATGGTTTTGGCAATACCATCATCCACTGGATTAAGCGGAATAATTCCAGTATTTGATTCTTATTATAGCCACGTTCATAAAGTCCGCGCACCAAAGTTAATTTGGACTGGAAGCGTTGGTTTGGTTTTCCAGCAGTGTCCAAAGTACTCAAGTGTGCCATTATAACTACCGCAAATGGATTTAATGAGCGCTCTAGCTCGCTCCATCGCAGTTGAAAATCTAATAACTTCACCATCGGGTACTTTGTACCGCTAAAAAATTTCCAACGTGAATAACCAAATCTTGTCGGGCGCCAATTAGGATCATCATCTCCCAAAACTATTAAACTGATAACTTCTGTATCATTCTTATCAAACAACCTATGGTTATAAACATGTATTCGTTTGGGAAAATCTTTTTGGTATTGACTTTGTATTTCAATATGAATTAATACAAAAACTTCTTCTCCATCATGTAGCCATACTTTTACCAACTTATCTGCAACTCGATTTCCAATTTCAGCATCTCTAATTACCTCTCTTAAGTCAGTATCTAATGATTCATAACCTTTTGACCAATCTATATCCGCATGAATCCAAGGAAAGCATAATTCTAGATTGGTGGTACACCTACCATCAAAACTGAGTCATCTCGCATGTGAATTTCTACATCCCTTTTACGCTCGGTGAAAAGATTAGCTTCTGAAGCATGGCGCCCACTTAAATAATGTACAACTTGATTAGATGAACCACGTGTACCTTTATTGTCATTAAGTTCTGACATATATTGTCCGTCTATAAGGACATCAATTAAAGAAAGAACTTGATTGATAGTAGTGACATGTATCACTGTAGAGACGTTACACGTAACGTCTCTACAATTCAAACTACGGTATTTGAGGCACCTGTAACTAATCTACCCATCCAAGTGTGAACCAATGGTTCACATTTTTGAAACGCCAAAGAACAACGAAGGGCACCTGCGAGTAATAGATAAAGTATATTTCAGCTTAATGTAGTACAATTGAGCAAAAGATGCCCATCCCACTCATTGTTATATTTCAATCTTGTCGTGTTTCTTCCCAAACTTTTTCAAGCGCTATTGCCTTTTGTTTATCTATACTGGCAGCTTTAGCATTTCCCAACCCACCATACACTTGACCTCGCAATGCATAAGCGTCATGTAGTTGAGGTTCCAGTTGTATTGCTTTATTTGCATCAGCTAAGGCGCCTTTGTAGTCTTTTAACTCAATATAAACATAAGCACGGTTAATATAATTCCAAGCCATTTTAGGATTGAGTTTAATGACTTCATTATAATCGGCAATGGCGCCAAAGAAATCGCGCAACTTTGTTTTAGCTTCTGCCCTTTGAGCGTAAACAAGATTCGGTTTATGATTCATCTTTAATAAATAATCATAGTCTTGTATTTCGGCTTGAATATTGCCAAGTCGAGAATTTAAATAAGCACGAGTAAAACGATGATGAGTTTTATTAGGTTGTAATCGTACAATATGATTGTAGTCAGAAGCGGCACGTTTATTATCTCGCATTGCTCTAAATGCTTTCGCACGTTTAATATATGCATCTATATCATTGGGATTTTTTTGTAATGTTGCTGTTGCTTTTTCAATTTCGCGCTTCTGCATAGTGAGAAAGCGTGTACGGTGCTGTCGTGGATTCTCGAATATATGTGGAATTTGACTTAATAAAGTTATTGCACTTGGCGATATTGCATACAAAGTACCTGTGAATCCTCCAAGTAAACTACCGCAGTAAAAAGCAATTAGACAAATTCGTGTTATCCATTTGCCTTGTGATTCACTGTAACGTCGCATTATATCTTTAACTATAAAATTTCTGCTGGCAACAGGTAAGCTATTATAGCCAAATTGTTTCAAATATATATATATATTCTTAATAAGGTTATCTTGATTAGTCGGGTTAGTTTGTTTAAGAAGTCGCTGTAATTTAGAATTTACTTTAGCCGCACGAAAGCTTTGTGGTATACTTAAAGAAGTTAAAATTACAAATATTAATAATATAGGTTGGGCAATAGAAAGGCAACCCAGCACAAATAAACCAAATAATTTAAATAAAACATCGCTATAAGCAAAACGTGAAAATACAAGTAAATTTGCCACCTTACCACCATCGAGTGGATAAATAGGCAGTAAATTTATTAAATTTAAACCAATTAACATCCAAGCAGTGTCTTTTACCCAAAATAAATCACTTGTACCACCAGAGATCAAAGCCAAAAATATTCCCAAAATTAATCCGGGCAAAGGACCAGCGAGTAAAACCCAGACATTTTGAGCAAGTGTAGTATCATATTTTTGACTTGCTGTTGCAACGGCGCCTAAAAAGGGCAAAAATAACATAGAAGTATCACGATAACCGCATAAATGCATCGCAATTAAGTGTCCAGCTTCGTGTAGCATTATCACCAGCACAAAAATTGCCAAGCGATGTATTTCAAACATATGCATATAAGATGCAACAAACAAACCAAAGCTTATAAACAGCATCCACGCACGAAATTTACCATCAATCAGTCCCTTATTCTGACTTTCTGTACGCTTAAACCCTTCAACCTCCAGTTCAACAGGAATATCAACCCGCATTGCAGGATTAGTTTTAGCAGCATTAGTGCGATGGTTGAGAATTTGTGTAACTTTATGTTTTCCGTCAACCAATTTCTTAGCAACTTTCCATGCAACCTGTAATGTTGGACTATATTCTTTTTCCTCAGCTAATCGTAGTTTGCCTGCTTTAAATAAATAATCTAAATGTTTATTGCTAAATTTTTCTAAAGCTATGGCAAATTTATCAGGAGATAAACCAATTGCAAGTTTTGTGATATTTATTTTTTCGACAGTATCTTGATGTAACTGCCATTGTACCAGAGTTTTTGCTGTGTAAGCATCTTGAATAGTAAAGTTAGGCGTTTCACCAAATACTCCATCAGCTTTACCATTCATCGTCAATAATAAACTACCGTCTTGAAAAAATGTATAAAATTCAATATCAAATAAATTAACAGCTTCCAACGGATAGCGAATCCCTATTTTTGCATACGAATTTAGTGCTTGGTTATGCAACAGTATTTCTACCAGTGTTGGTGGGTGAATTTGAAGCATGGGTTCTACTTGTATATAGCAACACGCTTTAAAACCAAATTGCTCTAGTTCAGAAATGGCGCCTTTAAATAATTGTTGAAGATATACTGGTACTTGTTTACTATTAATGATTTCGTATTTAGGGCGCCGAAAAACAGACTTGAAAATAAACAAAAACGTCACTAAATAGTTGATAACAGCGAAAAGTACTAAGATAGCGATGGGGTAGAGAATATATTGCATAGCAATGTTAAAGAGCAAACTATGCTTAGTATTCCCATTTTTATTGTAAGTAGATTAACATGTATTTTTTAATTTCATCAGTAAATATACGAACTTTAGGAGGAATATAAGCACGAGAAGGATAAACCAGCCAAGCTGCTGTGTTAAAGTCTGTTGCTGTAACTTCGTAATCTGGAAACAGGTTTAAAAAGTTAAACTGCCAGCAATTTGATGATTTTATGATAGGAATGTTTAACTGGCAACAACCAAAAGAAATGGAAGAATGGCTTTTGC
>NZ_JBXXZH010000357.1:0-7251 GCF_059640475.1 Calothrix sp. CBUCES-K 9914 | reverse complement strand
AAGACGCCTAAGTACCCTGTGTTGCAAACATTACATGTGCCAGCTAGTGCTGACGCAGCACTGCTGCTGCTAGGCTGGGCAGCTCTCCTGCCCTACAGCTGCAGAACAGCAGCAGCATCCATACATTGTAGCACAGGCAGCAAACATGGTAGTAATTAGTAGGTGCCATCATCAATACACATGAGCGATGGGAGCAGTGGTCCTTAGCATAGAACCCTGTACGTATACGTTGCTGGCCCACTGCAGATGCATCAAGCAGACATGGCGTCAGACATGAGTGGTCTGACAGATGTAACAAGTCCATGCACATGTGACGCCACACCATCAACAGCATGCAAGTGAGATCCTCGGCCCAGCGAAACAGCTGACAGCTGTGAGTAAGTAACAACTCAAAGCAGTTGCATCAGCATTGCATCACAGCCAACCCCAGCAAAGCTTACTTGCTGTGTCAGCATCCACCACTGTGACACATGCTGCAGCCCTCAGAACATACAGCTGGTGGGAGGTACGCATGCCAGGAAACAACGTCTTCTTGGCAGTATCCTGGCACTCGCACAGCAGCAGCTGCTGCACTGGTGCCGCCACAGCTGCAGCCCAGCCTGCTGCAGCACATCAGGCGACAGGCAGCTGCCACTGGTGCTTCGCAGGAAACCCTGTACCTGCAATCCCAGCAAACCATTGCAGTTTCCCAGCCAGCCAAATGCCAGCTGCTGGTCCTCTGAGTGCTGCTGCTGCTGTTGCGCGCCACCAGCAGCCAGCAGCTGCAGCTCTAACACCAGCCGCACAGCAGCTGCTGACAGCATCAGAGCGTCACCCCTCTCCTGCTGGCCATCCTTGCGTACCAAGTACGTTGAACCAGCACACAGCACACAAACAGCAACATCAGCTCGTCCCCAGCACATGTGCATGCTGTTGTCTTGGAATCTACGGTGGCCTTCTGTCACAAAAAAAATGCTGCGGCCTCCAAATAGGCCTGGCCACCTGGCAGCAGCTGCAGCATGTCTTGGTGGAAAGCAGGGATGGACAGCAGGTCCACCTTTGCCCCAACATGTCGCCCCTTTGGCACGGCGCCAGTTTTGGAAACTTATTAACGACTTCGCACGTAACGGTACTGCAATTCTAGTTACAACCCACTACTTAGAAGAAGCAGAACAGTGTAATAGAATGAGTTTTATGGTCGCAGGGGAAACCGTTGCTGAAGGTACACCAAGTTCTATTAAAGCAGGACAACCAGGAAAGTTAATCGAGTTGGCTGTTAATAATAATCAAGCTGCTTCTAATTTACTCAAACAACACTTTAACTCATGGCGTGTATCTATTTTTGCCAGTAGCTTACATATTGTTCTCGATAACCCTGATGTAGAAATACCACAAATTAAAAAATTACTAAAATCAGCTAATTTAACCGTTCAATCACTCCGCATTATTCCATTTTCCCTCGAAGATGCTTTTATCGGAATTGTACAACGCGCGCAAAAATAATAAATAATATATATGAAACGTATCCTTGCTCAATGCACAAAAGAACTAGTTCAATTTAGACGTGACCGTTTAACGTTGGCATTAGCTTTTCTATTACCATTTATAACACTGCTAGTTTTTGGGTTTGCGATTCGTCTTGAAAGTAAAGATATTCCTCTTATTGTCCAAGATTTTGACCGTACTAGCTTAAGCCGTAGTTATATTGAACGATTGTACGCTACTAATCAATTTATACCTAAACAATGGACAGGTAGCGACCCCACGCGCGACGCAATAGACAAAGGTGTTGCAAAAGCTGCCATAATTATTCCACCTGATTTTAGTAGTGATATTCAAGCAGGTAGAAATACTAAGTTACAGGTATTAATCGATGCGACAGATGTAAATAACGCGCGCGTAATTAGAAACAGCATCACTGCTGTGACTAACTTTTTTATGCAGCAGGAAAAATTAATACCCTCTATAGGCGCCATTACAGCACATATTCGCTTATGGTTTAACCCAGGTAGATTAGAGTCACTTTATATAGTACCAGGTACATATGGTGTAGTTTTGTGGATTTTTCCATCATTACTAAGTGCTATTGCAATGGTACGCGAAAAAGAAAAAGGTACTATTTTACAAGTTTACGCTTCTAGTATCGGAGCAACCGAACTTCTTGCAGGGAAAGCACTGGCATATCTAATAGTAGCCATTATCGAAGCGCTAATTGTTATGATATTAGGCGCCTTAATTTTTCAAGTTGGTTTAGCAGGTGATATCACTACCTTGTTATTAGGTACTCTTCTATACCTCACCGATAGTGTTTGTTTTGGCTTACTACTAGGAGTGCGAAGTAGTAACCAAAACGCAGCAGTTCAAGGTGTTGCCCTAGCTGGTTTTATTACATCGCTATTACTTTCCGGTTTTATTTATCCACTAAATAACATTCCCTTTCCCCTATCACTAGTACCTAACATAGTACCCGCACGATACTACATAGACATCACGCGCGATGCATTCGTCCGAGGTACAGGATGGGGAGGAGTTTGGTTTGATTTTGTCATGTTGATATTTTTAGGCTTGATATTTTTCAACGTCTCACGTCGAGTATTAAGTCGAATGCAATTAAAAACGTAGGGTGTGTGACGCGCTTCAACAGTTCATAAACGAAGCGCAAGTATAGTAGCGTCACGCACCAGACTTAATTTTTATCTATACACCCTACACCCATATATTTATGAAATACTTATTACAATTATTCAACACATCGTTTTTTGCATTAGTTCGCAAAGAAATAAATCAAATATTACGAAACAAACAACTAATAGTCTTATTAATCGTACCACCAACTGTTCAACTATTACTTTATGGCTACGCACTAAATCCAGACGTACACAACTTACGATTAGGTGTTATTGACTATGCCAATATTGTAGAAAGTCGAGAATTAGTCAAAGCGATGACATCAAATCGCATTTTTAATCTTGAATCAGTTCCAGCCAGCGAAAAAGAACTAAGCCGTCAAGTCGAAGAAGGCAAACTGGATGTTGGAGTTATAATACCACCAGAATTCGGGCGCCGACTGTCACAAAAACAAGCTGAAATTCAAGTATTTATCGATGGGGTAAATGCGAATACTGCAGGTATTGCTAATGGCTACATGACTCAAATCATTCGACAATTTAATCAAACTTTAACAAGTAATCAAACAATACCAGTATCTCCAGAGGTAGTTTTTCTATATAATCCTGGTTTAACGAGTAGCTGGTTCTTTGTACCTGGGGTCATGGGATTAGTATTAACGTTAATTGCTACGCTAGTTTCAGCAGTTACAGTTGTCAAAGAAAAAGATACAGGTACTCTCGAACAATTATTAATGACTCCAGCAGCTAACTGGGAAATATTACTATCAAAAATTGTGCCCTTAGCATTTCTACTACTAGGCGATGTAATACTTGCTTTGGTATTAGGTACACTAGTATTTAATCTACCATTTCGAGGCAGTTTTGCATTATTTTTTACTTTATCAAGTATGTATTTATTTGTAGGCATCAGTTTAGGAATCATGCTAGCAACTGTCGCAGGTTCACAGCAGCAAGTAGTACTCATGTCCTTTTTTATTAACTTACCAATGGTGCAAACATCGGGTGCCATTGCACCAATTGAAGCGATGCCACCCTTGTTTCAAACTCTATCGTTACTTAACCCCCTTCGTCACTATATCACCATCGTTCGGGGTATTTTACTCAAAGGTGTTGGTATAGAGGTTTTGTGGATGCATGTTCTGGCATTAATTGGCTTTGCTGTTGTGCTGATGACTATTAGTATTCGCAAGTTCCGTAATCAATTAAGCTAGTGGTCTGTGTCAATAGTTTTGGGGTGTAAGAGGATTAACCACAAAGACACAAAGAACACAAAGATAAGAGTTAAGAGAATGAGATATTGGCGCCTACACCCCAGAATTAATGACACGAACCACTAGTAGTCTGTGTCATTAATTTTGGGGCGTTGTAGCATAGGCGTCCCGCCTGTGCGTCCGGTCAGGCGAAACAAGCTTGTCACAGGTCGGTCAAGAGGAATCAAAAAAATTGAAATATCAAGGTACAACTTTGAATAATGGTAGTGATGGATTGGTTTGCACTTCATCAAATGAATTATTCACTTTGGTTGCATTTAGGTATCAATCTCCGAAATACCTGAACAAGATTAATAAGGGCAATGGAGAGATGGAGAGAATAAGTGGGTTTGATGTTGCGACAATTACGCTTGCGTAGGCATTGATCGGTAAGTAGTGGGCATCCTTCCCGCCTAAATAAGACGGGCAAGAAAGTCCCTTAATCAATAGATTAACGTTGATTGGCGCCATTTGGAAAATACTGTGGGTTGAGATATATATTATTTGTTAAACCACCATTGGCGCCTGGTCTAAGATATGTTCCTGTTGGGTTAGTTTGATTACCCTGTATAGTAACGTTAGTTCCGTTTGGGTAATAATAAGTTGTCGCTCCATCACCGCGCGGTACTGTGACACTGGGGTAAGTTATTCCATTCGGTGCCGAAATTGTGCCGTTTGGAAGAACGCGCGTTCCTGTCGGATAGTTAAGATAGTTACCCATACCATTGGAAGTAGGTGGGTTAGTATTTAGTTGTGCATTAGCTACTGTTGCTGTGCTAAATCCACCAAATATTACGGTTAATAATGCTAGTTTAAATAACTTCATACCAAATCCCCTAATAAATCTTAAATCTTGTGGGATGGGCATCCTTGCCCGTCCCAGATATACATTCATTCTACAAGCTCCAAGAGCGCGCTTGATTACTGAAATCACCCTCTATTTTGTCGTAACCGATTACAGGTTCAAACAAATTATCAGGTGTATTTTCTGATTTTGGTTCATTTGTGTACTGTGAGTCAAAACCAGTACGCAGCAAATAAGCGTCTACAAGACTTGGTGCAATACGTTGTAAGAAAAGAAGCACTTTACCAACATCCCCAACTACAACATCGCGTTTTGGACGTTCTGCTGCTTCAACGATGGCTTTTGCAACTAAGCTAGGTTGATATATAGGAGGTGTTGGCATTGGCTTAACACCTAGTTTAGTACGGGCTTTATTAAACAGAGGTGTATTTATACCTGCGGGCATTATGTTTGTAACACTAATATCAAGCTTTTCGTGCTTCAACTCAACACGCAAAGCTTCTAAAAAGCCATCAACACCATGTTTTGAAGCTGCATAAGCACTTTGTAAAGGTATACTACGTTTCGCTTCAATCGATGAAACGTGAATTAAGGCGCCGCGTCCTGTACGCTTAATATGGGGAAGCGCTGCCATTGCCCCATATGCTTGCCCTAATAAATTGACTTCAATAATACGCTTAAATTCTTTAGGTGTTGTTACCGCAAAAGCAGCATAAAGTTCAATAGCAGCGTTGTGTACCCAAGTATCAAGGCGCCCATATGTATCAACAGCAGTTTGAGCAATTTTTTTCACCTGCTCAAAGTCAGAAACGTCAGCTACTACGGCTGTTGCATCTCCACTCAAAGAGCGAATTTCTTCTACTAAAGATTCTAAACCAGGTTGACTACGAGCTGCCACAACTACCTTGGCGCCACGATTTGCAAACTGAAGCGCTGCAACTCGTCCGATACCACTTGAGGCGCCGACCACAGCAACAACCTGCTGATTAATAGGCTTTAACTGCATTTACTTTAACCCTTTAAATGAATAATTCTACATATAAATTTGAATCAAGCTTAATTAAACTTCATCACTCGCAAGTGGTAATGACAAATAAATCGGTATGACCGTAGGGTAGAATGGCAAAAATGACTATAGCAGTTCTAAAAATAAAATTCCCAATGCATCTATTTTGAACAAATATTTGCTCCTAAATTTGACCAATTTCTAACCTTGTAGCATAGGATGGGCGCTCTACAAGAGAGAAAAATGTGTTACAAAACAAAATACGCTTTTTTAATTTCAATATATATAGCAGTCCTAAATCATTTGTAAAATCCGCACGTTGTAGAGACGCGATTAATCGCGTCTCTACGTAGATAGATTTTTTACAATTCATATAGGAATGCTATATACTGAGTTTTAGTTAGTTTGTTAGTAATAGTACTTAGAATGATTGAAATTGAATAATTTATAAATAAAAGATTATTACTGTAAAATTTTTAAATTATAAACTACCTGCTTATATTTATACCCCTAAACCTAACATGAGGATAGATAAGAGTTAATACTGACTATTAATAAAGAAATTAAGCAATAAAACACAATTCCAATTATCAATCTAGGAATATTCTCGTAAATCATTATGCAATTAGGCACTATAACTTGATTAAATAGGCAATTGATCAACTTTAACAGACCAAGTTATAAAGAGTTTGCAAATTAGGAACTTAACAGTAGATTTGAAGCACAATACTGAGTTACAAGTATTTATAGATACCAATTAGCTACATAAATAAAGCGAAGTGGATTGTTTTGTGTAAAATAAGAAGGATTCAAAATCATGTTTAACAAAAGCTTTGGATTAGTTGTATTAACCGCTGTAGCTAGTGTATTTAGTTTGATGGAGAGTGTAAAGGCGCAATCAATTCAAGAAACAATTGGAGCGGCAGACATAGCAAAGAAAGAAAGCAGCACAGCTTTTGAAAAAGAAAAAGCAGCTAAAAGTACTTTCGAGAGTTTCAACACTAAAGCAACTACTGCCAAGGCAAAGTATGATAACTCAGCCCAAGCCGAAGCTACCGCCAAGGCAAAGTATGATAACTCAACCAAAGCTGAAGTTGATGCTAAAGCAAAGTATGATAACTCAACCAAAGCTGAAGCTACCGCGAAGACAAAATATGATAATTCATCAAAAGCTGAAGCTAGTGCCAAGACAAAATATGATAATTCTGTCCAAGTTGAAGCTACCGCCAAAGCAAAGTATGATAATTCAGCCCAAGCCGAAGCTACCGCCAAGGTAAAGTATGATAATTCAGCCCAAGCCGAAGCTACCGCCAAGGCAAAGTATGATAACTCAACTAAAGCTGAAACTGATGCCAAAACAAAATATGATAATTCTGTCAAGGCTGAAGCTACTGCCAAGACAAAATATGATAATTCTGTCAAGGCTGAAGCTACTGCCAAGACAAAATATGATAACTCAGTCCAAGCTGAAGCTAGTGCTAAGACAAAATATGATAACTCAACCAAGACTGAAGCTAGTGCCAAGACAAAATATGATAACTCAGTCCAAGCTGAAGCTAGTGCTAAGACAAAATATGATAA
>NZ_JBXXZH010000356.1:0-7258 GCF_059640475.1 Calothrix sp. CBUCES-K 9914 | reverse complement strand
TTTATAAACGCGAACTATGTTTAGTACTTTTTTACCTCTATTTCCCTTAACCGAGCAGTATTGGCATCTGTTGGGAAGTTGTCCGCAACGCATTCGGGGTAAATATATGCACCTGCCATTGATAACCCACTTTTGAGGGATGATTCCATACGATGAGCGAATTCACTCTTAGGAAGTTTATTTTTAGGAAGTTTATTTTTAGTAGATTTAGCTTTAGTATTTGCAGACGTTATATTTGATTCGAGATTAAGTTCTTCAAGATTGAATACATCAGCAATATCCTTCTCATCCTTTGGCTCAAAGTGGTCGGTAACGCTATCGAGCATTGCTAACGCTGGACGAAAGCAAGGTTTAGGGTCTTTCTTGGCATTTTGCCAAAAGGCTTTTTTGGGTAGGATTTCAATTAATGTTAATGTTATTTTGTCTGGTGGTGATTTTGGTAAGGTTTTTTGAATTGCTTTGATTCTGTTTTCACAGTCTTTCTTCCAATTTTTTCCAGATAGCTCGGCGCCGTTTTCACCAAGACCAAGTACAGTAACATCATCAATTCCATATTTTTTCGCGAGAGGATAGATTAACTCTTCTGCATCCTTACTCTGAGCTAATAATACCAATTTTATATTTGGCGGGATATAAAACGGTGGAGCTTCGTGAAGTAATGCAAAATGCGCTTTGATAAAATCTTTGACCTTATTGTATGCTTTACGAGGTAATGTATGTATTTTCTCACTATCGCAACGCAAATAAGGCTCTACAGAAGAAAATCCTTGACCGAGTTTATTTTGGATACGCTCTAAACATGCTTTATGAAATATTTCATTATCGATGGGGAAGAGTCCATCTTCTGCATTGTGTGAACGCGATATTGTGTTGCCGTAAACTACACCCCAAGCTAAATCATTATTTTTGTAGGGTGTTTGCATTACCTCAGTAGCGGTAAATTTTTCTTTACGGTTCAGGATATTCAGTAAATTTACAAGGTTTCCTTCAAAATCTACACCTCTTTCTTCTCCCATATACTTTAGCTTACACGGTGCAAATCTTTGAGAGTTTTTAGGCTTAATATAAACTGTTTTACCAGAACTGAGATAGCGTAATTCCCAATTTACCCAACGTCGAACACCGTAATCACAATTAAGATAAGGTTCTCCATCCGCGTTGTATTGAAGGGAAAATCTAAGTAAGAAAGAGTAATAATGTGCTATTTCTTCTTTCTCTTCGCTATCTTCTTTCCCTTCACTATCTTTTTTCTTTCTATTTTTAGTAATGAGTCTTGGCGGCCAGCTTATCAGTTCTTGGGCGCTAGATTGTTCGACTATACACTCATAGAATTTCATTTCTTCAAATACTTTATTGTTGCTGGGCGCCATTAAGGGTAGCGGGTCAGCAACTATTGCCTTAGCGACCAAATAAGGAATTAAGCTGTAGCATAAAGGGTCAATAATTAATTCGCTATCTTTAATTGTCCAGATTGGGTCTGGAAGTTGCACTTTTATGAATTGTAAGTCACTACCCGATAGAGATTGAATTGTTTGCATATCATTTGCTGTCAAACAATTGACTTTTTTAAAGGAGAGATTCAACCAGTTTCTGACAACATTAGCGATATAGTCAGTGTCAATTTCATCTGTTTTGGTGTAAAACCAATTGGCAATTGATTTCCCACTCAATATATTGGCACAAGGAAATAAAACTTCCGCGTCGAGAGCAAGGGTTAAGGCTTGGTTGAGAGATTGAATGGGTGGGAGAATGTGCTTTCTCTTGTGTTTGTATTGCTGCAATTGACAAAATAAATCTCGCCATTTTTTTGGAAGAGGTAATGCATATAAATCTTCTTCGAGTGAAATTTGAGTTGGTATTTGCAAAGCGAATAGCTGTATCGAATTAAATGCCATCTATTTTCTCCAATGCACGATAAAATGGTTCGTAAAGTGAACGCACTAAGGCGATGTCGCTCTGGTCGTAGCCTGTTTTGGTTCTGCCAAAATAGGGTTGCAAGACGTATTTAAAGCCTTTGAGTAAAGAATCTTGTTCTGTTTCGGGTTTTTTCTTAGCCAGGTTAGGCGCCCATGCAGCATCAATAAAACGGACTAAAGTAGGCTGATTACCGCGAATTGTTCGGGCTATCGCTTGCCAAGTTAGTACCATTAAACTCCAAATTAACCCTTCGCGTACATCTTTTGATAGCCCTTTATAAGAGTAGCGCAATTCTGTATCTAAACTTTTCAGAAAAATACCATAACCTTCGCTCCGCCATGAGTTACAAACATCAATAAAATCTCCATCACGTTCAATACCTATTTTCTTTCTTTCTGACCATAGCGCAAGGCGAAATTTATAATCTAGGTCATCGGGTGCAGGGTGGGGACGAACCAGAAAATACGCTCCACCAAATGCGCTTAATCCCGATTGATTTAAAATATTTTTACCTCGCCCAATTGCCGATATTGGTGTAATTAAAATCATCAAGTTCGTATCAGCAAAGTTTTCTACATTTGCGCGCGGAACTAATGATTCGTCAATTTCTTCTAGTGGCGAGCTTGCAGTTAATGCTCCCACTTTGTCTCTCCAATAAAAGTTAGTATCAATACTTTTAATGGCTGACAAAACAAAATTAGCTTGCTCGTAGCTGTTAACATACCAAATCAAACGCTTTCGACCTTCTTGTAAAGCGTCAAAATCGCGTTGGAGCATGTCTGTTTGACGCAGTAGGGAACGCACTATTTGTAATAAAGCTTCGTCCTTATTATTTTTTGCTCCCGAAACCCACACTGGTTCACCGTCTGGATAAAAACAAGGGTTAAAGTAAAAGTTACTTTGAGAAATTACCTCTACTGCTTTCTTGACCTTGGGACGTAGCAAATAGTCAACAGGGCGTTCAACATGATACAAAGGACTCTTACCCGCCCAACTAGTACCACTGAGTAACAAAGCATGGGCGCCTTGAGTGCCTTCATCCGCAAATACCTCAGAGAAATGCTCTAAAAGCCAGCGTCCTTGTCCCAGTGCTTGGAAGTACCACAGTGTTAATTGATTCTCCTGGCGTTCAAGCTTAAATCCGCAAACTAAACCAGATGCAAGTCCAGGTATTAACCCATAAAAATCGCGAGGAATGCGGTTAAAGAAAACAACTTCCGAAGCACCGTCTACTTGCTGTTCCAATGCGTATGCTGTTTTAATTGCTTGTTGGAAAAATGACACAAATAGAACTAGTTTCAGGAATAGCGCAAACCGACAACAAAACTCCCGTTTATCTTTAATTTTCTTCAACCAACCTTTTTTAGTCAGTTCGTTTTGTATCTTAGTAATTGTTTCCTGCTGTTCTTGGTAGTTTTCATGATTAAGTCGCATTGCATACTCAGCAAGCCAAGAATTTTTCCAGGCGCCTTGGAGAAATGTTGCCAACTCTTGATAAACGGGGTTTTTGTCGAGAATAAAGGTGGGAGACTCAACATCTATACCCTCAGCCGTGGCAATATCTAATACAAACTCCCTTGCGAGAGAAGAACATGTAAAGAAATTTTCCGCCAACCATTCGCTTTCTGATGGTGATAATTGCAACTGCGTACATATATTGTCAACAAGACTATCAGCGTTTTGCAGCGCGTGATTAAATTGACCAAAAATTAGCTGTCGCAGGTCGTTGCGAGAATTGCGGAATTTAGTCGTTCGCGTCCAGGTAACTACTTGGTCGAGGAACCCGTTGCTTCCTTTTTCAATTAATTTGATTGCGGGGAGGAATGTTGAGTCGAGGTTAGATTGTAAGAAATCGCATTCGTCAAAGAACACGACGCTACAGGTGCGGTACATCAGTTCGTAATAAGTAATTGACTGCGGACTGACGTGAGGTAGGGGGCGAGTATGAATTGTCGCGGCGACTGTAGTTAATATGACATCAGCAGTACTCAGTTCGTTTACATCTCGATGTCTAGGACATTTACCAATTAAAGGGCAAACTTTTACACCGTTATGATTCTCGTCTTCAGTATCTGTGACTTCTCGCAAATCAAAGCAGGGAGGAGTGGGGGGATTTGAGGGCTGAAAGTATTGGCTAAGGGGACAAGCTGTGGATAGATGAGTAAAACCATCCATTCCCCCATCGACACTATGCCAGTTTTTAAGGTGATTTTCGCGACTTCTTTGACCAATAACTACTGATACTCGTAAGTTGACTTTTTTGAGTAGACTTGCCATTCGCAGACAGGTTGCTACCTCGTTAAATACAATCCCAACGCGGTGTCCTTTATGGGCAACTGCGACGGTGAGGATTTCTATTAAGGTAGATTTACCCGCGTTAAGTAGTCCAACTAAGTTTTTTACTCCATCAAATTCAATGGTATTTATTTCTGCAAATCCCATTCCTTGAAACTGTTCTAGGACAATATTTTCAAGGCGTTGTTTATGGTTTTCTCCACACTTGGCATCAAGAAGATTGGCTGCTGATTCCATTTCTTCTCGTGTAATCTTTATAGGTTTATTATGTTCACGATGTACTGATATTACTTTACCTGGGTATGAAGGTAACTCTTTGGGAATCCTCACGCTGTAAGTATTTTCGCCGGAACGGAAGCGATATTCTTTTCCTGGTGTGGCGTATTTAACTGTGCGCTGGCGATATTTGAGTTTATTATTTAGTAATTCTTCAAAACGTTCAAAGCGATTTCCCCAAATAGCAGGCATGGATTTACGAGCAAAGCGATATGTTTTATCATCTATCTCATAAGCTCGATATTTATCGGGGATTTGGTTGTAGATTTTAATGAACTTTTCTGTAATTTCTTCGTTGCTGAGGTAGGGGACAAGTTGTCTAAGGTTGAATAATGTTCTTTTTGCTTCTGGTGTAGATATTAAATTGGCTAAAGGTGGAAATAGGTAATATCGGTTAGAAATTAGTAACCACAGGGAAATAGCTGTTTCGATGGATGATTGAATCCCTAGTTTTTCAATAGCAAAGAGACATAGTTCCAAATCGAGTAATGCTTCGATTTGGTCTTTAGCTAAAGAAGTTTGTTTTTGTAGGGATTCTATCGCTTTATAGCGCCAAGACCTTGTGTCTCTCATGGCTAATAGGGGGGTGGGGTGATGTTAATATTTTTCTATCTTTTCTCGAACTATAAAGAGTTACCTCTAAACAATTTTTTTCTTGACTAGTGCTACTATTGCGTCGTCGAAAATAGGTTTAATATTTGACCATCGCCATCGGGATTTGAGTTCTTTTAAATAAGCTGGACGGTCTTTTTTGCGTTCTGCGGGGATAACAATGTATCCTTCATCCCATTCGGGTTCGCTAGGTATTGGTTCATCACCTAAATTTCTAGCTAATAAGTAGGGATTGGAGTAGTCTTTTATATCTAGTGCCCATACTTCTTTTGATTTAAACTGGATTTTTAAATCGTAGCGGTCGCACTCTGGGTAAAGTTCAACATGTACCCCCAAATCTATCAGTCTCTGGTAAAGTTGAATTTCTGCACGTCCTGGGTAAAACCAGAAGCGCTCGATACCACGCTTAAGTTTGAGCGTTTCTAATGGTAGTTTAGTTTTACGCTTCAGTCGGCGCCCAGGAGGACAGCGGTTGCAGCTAGCGTTAGCAATAACCTCTTTTTGAGGATTAATTCCAGCTATTGCATTACAGTAAGGACAAGCATAAAAGTTTCCATCTAACTCATAGCAATTAGGTACAGGCTCGTAGCATTCCTCTAATAAATCCTCAAGTCCAATACCAAGTCCAAAATCTCCTTTAGCTTTAACAAACTCCAAATTAGACAAAACAGGATGTTCGATAATAAACCTGCGGAACAAAGTATAAATTTCTGTTCCTCTTGGGTGCGATTTACAGTGCTGAAATAATGCGGTTGCAATTTTTGTTTGTTCTTGGCTGAGTACGCTTCCGCCAAAAGCTTCAGCTAACTCTATTGTTAATTCTGTTGGCTCTCCTAAAAAAAGTAAAGATTCGTTCTCATCTATTTCGTCCTCGTCAACAGACACTCCCCACTCAGCAAAAGGTTGAGAGCAAAGTTCGTAAAATTCGGGAACGCTAGACGGCGCCGACTCAGGTTCGGAGCCAAGTAAAAATGCTAGAACAACTTTGTCGTAACCGAGTTGCAAGTCCTTGGGGTAAGGATAAACCCTACCCTGGTTCGCCTGTACTCTAATGAGTCCTGCCGAAATTTGCTCTAGTGTGGGTATATCGAGCTTGACCACAAGTTACTATCCCAAAAAATATAATTTTTATAATAGTAACTCTTATTTTATAGTTTGTGTTGTGAAAAATGAAAAAAAATGTAAATGTTCTTCAAGATACTGTCGCGTGTGGCGTGTCGTGTCCCAGACAAAGACTTTGTTCTGAATGAAGGTGCCAATGGTTAAAAACCCAGTGTCCGGTCGCCATCGATAGCGCCGGAAATTACACGTAGAGCGGCTTCACATCTATCATCTATATGGTATTAACGGGCGCCGAATTTTATGTAGCGGTACGCATTTACATACCAGCAGCAATATCAAGCTGAATGCTCACTATATAGTTAGCTTTCTACTTGTGTTACTTTGCGCCATATAGTTGGCGCCTACATCTATAAGCAATAATACTCAAAAACTAGCACTTGCATTTTAACTTCGCATTTTGCTAAGATATTGATAACAAACGCATCTTATTTTTAGAATGTTTACTGGGCAATGGTTTTGTGGCTTTAACCCTCGCAAGAATTGGCGCCTAGAATTTAAATGCGTTTGTGTTACATAACAACTGAAGGAGAGTGAAACTATGTGTACTTTTTTATCTAGAGGAAGCCCAAATATATGCGTATCATCAAAGAAACCACGCTCAAGAAAGGTTACGAAAAGCATCCCAATGCTGAACCAGGTTTACGAGCGTGGAAGAAGCTTGTAAAAGCGCAAGAATGGAATAGTTTTGCGGATGTAAAAGCTACTTCTCTTTTTAATCCCGACCAAGTAAAAAACTTCGTTGTCTTTAATATTGGAGGAAATCAATATAGGTTAATAACCTACATTGACTATAAAAAACAAATAATATTTATTCGCGACTTCCTGACTCATGCTGAATACGATGAAGAAAAATGGAAGGATGACGAATGGTTTGATAGTTAAGATTATTTAAAATAATATTATAGTCCGAACAAAGATTGATAAATCACTAATCTAAAAAAAAACTAAGTATAATAACAGAGATAAAATGGCTAACGAAAACACCAGTTACACCAACTTACTCATATCCTTCCCCCCGCGCCCCATAAAATCTGAA
>NZ_JBXXZH010000355.1:0-7288 GCF_059640475.1 Calothrix sp. CBUCES-K 9914 | reverse complement strand
ATAATAACTAAAGCGGATGGCACGTTTTTTCATACGTGCCGACGCTCCGGCGCCTGTTAAAAAGTGGTTTTTTGCAAAATAAAAAACAATGGTATTTTTGGCTGATATGGTCTAAGTTATATACCCGTGCAATACGACTGACTACAGCTGTGACCAGACCCAAAAGTTGCCAGGGTCTGGTCACACTTATGCAGCAACAGTTTTAAGGCTTGAAGGTCAGTTGAGTAGCGGAGAATGCCACAAATTTTTCTGAAACCCTTTCCCAGAGAGTTTTTCCAACTTTACATGGCGGCTGGTGACAGCTTGGCCACTGTTCGCCCTTCATCATCCTGATTTTTTGCTTTTTACTTGCTTGTAATCTTTTTGTACTTCAACTTTAAGTGCGGAATGTGGGTTCTAAAAGCTTCACTCTTTGAGCAATAATGAGCTGTGTATCCTACTCACGTAGCGAACCTAAAGCAATATGAAGAAAATTAATGTATTCATTTTTGCTACGTTTACCGTACCCTTTTGCAATATTTGAAGCAACAGAAACTGCTGAAAGTCTTATTTGGTGGGTTAATGCATAGAGTTCCCAGTCAGAAAATTTACTTGTTCAAAGGTAACCATTAACGGTTATTGCGTACTTTGTGTGCTAAATTACTTAAAAAATGTTATATTCAGAAAATTTGAGGGAAATATAAGCTTAATAACTATTTCCGATTAAATTCTGTCTAAGACTATGAGGCTAGCAAGCAATACCTACACAAATCCGTTACCCCTCCTCTCTGGCTATGAAATTGTAGAACAACTTTATGTGGGTAATCGGACAATAGTTTATCGAGCAGTGGAAGAATTAAGCCAGCGTCCTATAGTGATTAAATTGCTGCAACAAGATTATCCGAGTTTCCATGACTTGTTACGTTTTCGCAACCAATACACGATCCCTAAAAATCTTAATCTTCCTGGTGTGATTCGTCCCGATTGTCTCTTACCTTATGGCAATGGCTATGCACTGGTAATGGAGGATTTTGGCGGTATAGCATTATCAAAATATACCCAAACTCATACATTAAAATTATTAGATGCGCTGGCGATCGCCCTGCAACTAGCCGAAATTCTGCATGACCTTTATCAAAATCGCGTGATTCATAAAGACATTAAACCCGCAAATATCTTGATTCATCCAAAGTCTAAACAAGTCAAACTAATTGACTTTGGCATCGCTTCACTATTACCGAAAGAAAATGGTGAGATAAAACATCCAAATGTCTTAGAAGGAACATTAGCCTATATTGCACCAGAGCAAACCGGGCGGATGAATCGGGTGATTGATTACCGCTGTGACTTCTATAGTTTAGGGGTAACGCTGTTTGAATTGTTTACAGGAAAGTTGCCCTTCCCAGTAGATGATCCCTTAGAAATGGTACATAACCACATTGCCAAGCATGCGCCTAGGGTAGACGAATTAAACTCCCAAATCCCAGAGGTTATCGCCCAAATTGTCGCTAAGTTGATGTGCAAAAATGCGGAAGATCGCTACCAAAGTGCCTTGGGTTTGAAGCATGATTTGGCAATTTGCCTGGAACAATTGCAGAAAACAGGTAAGATTGAGTCTTTTATCATTGGAGAACGGGATATTTGCGATCGCTTCACCATCCCAGAAAAACTCTATGGACGAGAAGCAGAAGTTCAAACACTATTAGATGCTTTTGGGCGAGTCAGTAACGGTACTTCAGAATTATTGCTAGTAGCTGGCTTCTCTGGGATTGGTAAAACAGCGGTTGTGAATGAAGTTCATAAACCAATTGTTCAGCAGAGAGGCTATTTCATTAAAGGTAAGTTTGACCAGTATAATCGCAATATCCCCTTCTCTGCCTTTATCCAAGCGTTTCGGGATTTAATTGGACAGTTGCTTTCAGAATCTGATATGCAACTACAAGCATGGAAAGCCTCTATTCTTGAGGCTTTGGGAGACAACACCCAAGTAATTATTGATGTAATCCCCGAATTGGAACGCATCATCGGCACACAACCACCCGCAGCAGAGCTATCGGGTACGGCAGCACAGAATCGATTTAACTTGCTGTTCCAGAAATTTACTCAAGTTTTTACCACCCCAGAACATCCCCTAGTGATTTTTTTGGATGACTTGCAGTGGGCAGACTTGGCATCCTTAAAGTTGATGCAGTTGTTGATAAGTGAAGCGCAAAAAGGATATTTGCTGCTGATTGGAGCCTATCGGGATAATGAAATCTTTCCCGCCCATCCGTTAATGCTGACCTTAAATGAGGTAAGCAAAGCGGGAACCACGGTAAACAGGATTACCCTAGCCTCTTTGAGTAGAACCAGCCTAAATCACTTGGTAGCGGATATGCTGAAATGTGCTGAGGTATCGGCACAACCTCTAGCAGAATTGGTGTATCAAAAAACACAGGCAAACCCCTTTTTTGCAACGCAATTTCTCAAAACTCTGCATCAAGATCAGTTCATTACCTTTAATATACAGGCTGGACATTGGCAATGTGATATCACTCAGGTACGCGAGGCTGCATTAACCGATGATGTTGTGGAGTTTGTGTCCAAACAGTTGCAAAAATTACCTGATGGAACTCAAAATATCCTGAAACTGGCAGCATGTATCGGTAATCAATTTGACTTGAACACTCTCGCCATCGTCTGTGAGCAATCGCCTCAGCAAGTAGCGGCTAACTTGTGGAAAGGGTTACAGGAAGGATTAATTTTACCGATTAGTGAAACCTACAAGTTCTTTCAAGGGAATGACTTAGATGATAGCGATCGCGCTGCTGCAATTACCGTTGCTTACAAATTCCTCCATGATCGCGTCCAGCAAGCTGCTTATTCGCTCATTCCAGAGCAGCAGAAACAGGTTTTTCATCTGACTATTGGCCGTCACTTATTGAGGCATACATCTGCTGAACAACTAGAGGAGCAACTTTTCGATATCGTCAACCAATTGAATATTGGGTGTACGCTGATGATGGATGCGGTGGAGCAAGCAAGGCTAATAGAGCTGAATTTGAGAGCAGGGCGTAAAGCGATCGCCACCACTGCCTACGACACTGCAACCTATTGCTTACAATATGCCTGTAATTTGCTGCCAGCTGATAGCTGGCAAACTCAGTATGATCTAGCATTAGCCTGCTATAGCAGCGCGGTTGAAGCTGCATATCTGAAGACGGATCTGGCGCGGATGGAAGTATTGGCGGAAATTGTCCTCCAACAAGCTCGCAACTTGTTGGATACAGCGAAGGTCTATGAAATCAAAATCGATGCTTACACTAGCCAAGGTGAATTTACAAAAGCTTTAACTACAGGTTTGAACTTTCTCAAATCTTTTGGCATTGAATTTCCGAGTCAGCCTGATAAACAAGATTTTGCCGATTTTCTCGAACAAACCCAGAACCAATTGGCAGGACGTTCTACAGCTGAACTGTTAACCTTGCCTGTAATGATCTCGCCCCAATTCCAAGCACTTCTGCGAATGTTAGTCCAAATTAGTGGGCCTACCTACTTAGCATGTCCAGCCCTGTATCCCTTGATTTGCTGCAAGCAGGTGCAGTTATCAGTCACTCACGGTAATATTCCCGCCTCAACCTTTGGATATGTGGTTTATGGATTATTACTTTGTGCTACAGTTGGCGATATCAAAACAGGATATGAGTTTGGTCAACTCGCTTTACAGTTATTAAATAAATTCAATAACCAGGAGTATGCAGCGAAAGTTTTATACATGACCAGCAAGTTTACTGTTCACTGGCTAAAAAATGCGGCGACAACTCTACAGCCGTTACAAGAAGCCTATACCCTCGGACTCAAAGTTGGCGATCTTGCTTGTGCTGGTTATTCGGGTTATACCTACGCCTTTCATGCTTATTTTGTTGGCAAAGAACTCACTGCTTTAGAAACAGAATGTCAGGTTTACAGCATCGGTTTGGAAAACATCAAACAACAAGCACTCTTGTGCTACTTGCATATCCTCCATCAAACGGTTGCTAATATTTTAGGAAAATCTGAGAACCCAACTAAATTAGTTGGCACAATTTTTGATGAAGAGGTAACTTTGGCAAATCTGGAACAAGCTAACAACCAAACGGGCTTATGGCACTTCCATATGTGCAAATTAACTTTAACCTATTTATTCGAGTCTTATAAGCAAACATTTTATCATTGTCAACAAGCAAAGCTGAATTCTGGAGGCGGTACTGGTATGCTCAATGTGCCAATACTGTATTTTTATACAGCTTTAGCCTGTTTCGCTCAGTTAGACGCAAATTCTCAGACACATGAATTATGGTCAATAATCGCTGATGCTCAAGAAAAGCTACAAAATTGGGCTACCTATGCGCCCATGAATTGCCAGCATCGATATGATTTGATCTGTGCTGAAGAACAGCGTATTTTAGAGCATCCACAACAGGCGCTAGATTTATACGATCGCGCGATCGCTCTTGCCCAAGAAAATGGCTATATCCACGAACAAGCGATCGCCAATGAACTTGCTGCCAAATTCTACCTTGGTTGGGGCAAAGAAAAAATTGCTGCTGTCTATATGCAAGAAGCCTACTACTGCTATGCTCGTTGGGGAGCGAAAGCGAAAACTGACGATCTAGAACATCGCTATCCCCATTTACTGCGTCCAATTCTTCACTCAGTATCCCAACCCCTGAATGTTTTGGAAAGCTTAGTAACCACAATTACACCCGATGTTTCCCTCCACACGTCTATAGATGCTAGCTTTGCTCATAGCACAAACATTAATAACGCTCTCGATATTGCCACTATTATCAAGGCTTCTCAAAGTTTATCTGCTACTCTGCAAATTGATGAGTTACTGCATCAACTCACCCAAATTATTCTCCAAAACTCAGGTGGCGATCGCTGTACTTTAATCTGTCCTAATTCTGAGGGTGAATGGCAAGCTGTAGCTATAGCTACATCAGAAACCACACAACTTTGTGCAGAACTGCTGGATGGCAATACAAATCTACCTGTGAAACTAATTCAGTATGTAAAAAACACTCAACAAGTGGTGATGATTGACAATCTCAACACTGATTTACCCATCATAGATGAATATCTCACCCGTAAAAAACCCAAGAGTTTGTTATGCCTGCCAATTATCAACCACGGTAAGTTAATTGGGATTGTGTCTTTAAAAAATTGCTCAACCAGTGGGGTATTTACTAGTGATCGCATCCTCATCCTTAACTTCCTCTGCTCCCAAGCGGCGATCTCTCTAGAAAATGCCCAGCTTTATCAAAAAGCACAAACCTACGCCCAAAAACTAGAACAATCGCAACTGCAAATAGTCCAGAGTGAAAAAATGGCATCCTTGGGTAACTTAGTTGCAGGTGTCGCCCATGAAATCAACAATCCCATCGGCTTTCTCAATGGCAGTATAAATAATGCTCAAGAATATGTTCAGGATTTACTCGACTATATTGCCCTCTATCAGCAATATCATCCTGATGTTGCTGATAGAGGGCAAAAAAAGGCACAAGACATTGATTTAGAATATCTCAGTGAGGATTTACCAAAGTTACTTAACTCCATGCAGGGTGCGAGCGATCGCATCACATCTATCAGTAACAGCCTCCGCACCTTCTCTCGTGCTGATACTGAGTATAAAATTAGTGCTGACCTACATGCAGGCATCGATAGCACACTGTTAATCTTAAAATATCGCCTCAAAGCCAATGAATATCGCCCAGCTATTCAAGTTATTACCGATTATGGTAAAATACCAAGCATCCAATGCTTTCCAGGACAATTAAATCAAGTATTTATGAATATCCTGGCTAATGCGATCGATATGTTTGATGAGATGGCAAAAACCCAATCATATCAAGAAATAGCAGCCCATCCTCAAAAAATAACGATTCGCACGGCAATAGTTGAAAATCAAGTTCTCATCTCGATTCGCGATAACGGCAAAGGCATGAGCGAAGATGTGAAAGCGAGAATCTTCGACCATTTGTTTACCACTAAAGGCGTGGGTAAAGGTACTGGCTTAGGATTAGCGATCGCCCGTCAAATTGTTGTCGAAAAACATGAGGGAAGCCTAGAAGTACAATCCGAGTTGGATAAAGGTAGCGAGTTCTGTATTCAACTGCCCGCATCACTAAATTCCAGATGGAGGCTTGCCGATATCTAGGTATCCGCACTTGTTAACGAGCGCATACGCTTCACCAATTATAGATTACAGCTAGAAAAGTGCCAAAGCTGATTTGTTTGAGCGTTACGGCGCCATCCTATAGTTGTAATATTGGGCGTATTTGTTAAATCGAATTTCGCCGCACCACTAGTCGGCACAGAGAAATTGCTGAAGCTATGAAATAAATTATTACCTTCTTGTCTGCCGTTAAGAAAGTTCATTGCTGGTGGAAGTAGTTGCGCTTTATCTTGTGGAAAAAGTCACGTGTTTTCGTGGTTTGAGGACTTACGGTGAAAAGCCAGCACTACTAACCGTATTTATACTGAGGTATCTTTAGATTTTACAGCTTGTGCCATAAATTCTAAAACATTACGATGCTGAGACTTAAGAGTAGTAACCACAGTCATCATCCGCGCGAAAAAAGTACTTCCAGCAAGTGGAGTGCGTGCCAAAGCTGGTGCGTCGCCATATAACAGCAGGACGAATAGCTCTTTCTGCTGCATTATTTGTTGGTTCCACACCCTCTGTTGTTACAAACAGCCACATCGCGGGTTCAACCTTGAGTAATTGGCGACAGGTGCGAACAGTTTTAGCTAGAGGTGTTTTTTCAATAGATGTAATCTGGTAGTCAGCAGCTTCTTCTAATAATTCTTTTATCTCACTACGAATGTTATTAGCTACTTTAACAAAGTCACAACGAGCCAAAGTACCATCGCGAACTCAATGCCATAACTCAAATAATTTTTCTTGTTGTTTAACGAGTGCGGCTCCTAGTTCCCCAGATACCCCGCTTCGTTCCGATATTTTGATAAATTCACGTTTCAAATGTGCCCAGCACAATTGTCTACGCGATATATCTACCCAGTTATAGGATGCATATCTGTCCGAGTTTAAGATACCAGCAAAGTTTTTACCAAGCAGATTTTTAGCGGCTTCGGCGCCCCCCTGAACGGTTACTAAATACTGAATCTAACTCAAGCGATACTAATCTAAACTAAAGACTTTATTTCTCTTTGAGTTTCGCACCGGGAACTAGTCTAAACTCCAGACGAGAAGCATCCTGCTTATCAATACCTTCGCCAGATTTATGAGTCATAACGTAGTATAAACGCTTGTAAAATTAAGGTTTTT
>NZ_JBXXZH010000354.1:0-7299 GCF_059640475.1 Calothrix sp. CBUCES-K 9914 | reverse complement strand
AAAAAAAATAAGTATTATTCGCAAAAGAAGCGCTTTTTCACAAGCTAATATGTAAAAAAGCGTACTTTTTATACATAGTTATACTTGATTTACGATATGGAAGCACTCGTGGCTTATCTGAAAACCCAATTAGTAAAAAGGAAGCTGTACAAGCAGTGCTTAATATCGCTGGACTTCATCCCAACGCGGATTGCAGGCGTAGCAGCAGTAGACAATTTGTTAGTGTAGGTTTTGGGCACCGTTGTATATTGAGCGGCGCCATACTAGCTGTAATTTGGGAACTACAGTGCAGGCGCCTTTGATAAATAAAAGAGTGTAAGTTTTAAGGTGCCTATGTTTCGTTTTGTGTCGATATCAAGGCGCCTGCTTGATAATATGGCGCCGATACAATAAATTTACGAGTGGTATTGTTTACCGACATTACCAACAAGAACCTTGAAAATTTAATAGTTTTAATATACTAAATAAGACCTTAGTATTGAATCTACACACCCCGCCAAAACCTTGAAACCCTTATTGTTTCGTTGGAGTGTGTCGATGGCTTATACAGTCAACGTTTCAGGCGCCGGAATTGAAGATTTTTTAGAAATTTTCTATCAAAATTTTGGAGTGTGTCGATTGAGGGGTTAAAAACTCTCTCTGTATAAGGCTTCCAGAAGTGACCTCTTTCCCTACTTCCCCGTTTAAAAGGGGATGGAAACAGAGTTGGGTCTAGCGGGGGATGATTGCTAGCGTTTGCCTTTCTTGAACTATCCATTTCACTGGAAGTAGGTTTCATGGAAAGAAATGTTACACCTTTAAATTCCCCTACAGGGGATGCAAAAAAATCGGCGCCCATTCAAAATTTGCACCTAACCCAGATACTTACCAATAGCAGTAGCTATGAACTCAGCTAACTTTACAGGGACAGCGTTCCCAATAACCTGCTCCAAGTTGGTTTTAGTTTGATTCTCAATATCAAAATTAAATTCATAAGGGAAAGTCTGTATATAACTTCTCTCCAAAGTAGAAAGCGCGCGCACTCTCTTTAAATCCCTACAAGCATCGTTCCTGTGAGGAATGTAATTCTTAGATATTGGTCTATTAGTTCCCCTTACCGTAGGACTAGGTTCATCGATAGAAAATATTGCCTTCCGTTGGTAACTGCGTGCGTGTCGATAATAAAATTCTGTTCCTAGGCTTGAACCAAAATAATCCCTTACGGTCATTGGTGTAGGCGCCAAACTTTCATGCAACAGGGAAAGTAAATCATTGTCGGCGCCACCTAACACCCCAATACAAATATATCTTTTCCTAGCTTGCGGAACACCACAGAGTGAAGCATTAAGAACCGTCTCAGTTAAACCATATCCACAAGCTAACAGTATTTTCTTTACCTGTAGATATTTATTACTTTTCCTGTATCTTTCGACATTCTCTAATACAAATATTTTGGGTTTAACGTGTTGAATAATGCGCGCGTAACTAATACTAAGTTTACCTCTACCATTATCCTCGTTACGCAGTCCAGCATTTGAGAAATCTTGACATGGACAACCCCCAATAATAGCATTACAATTTAACTTTTCAAATATAGGATAGCTATTCTCTGGAATACTCAAATCACAATTATAGATAGGGTGGTCAAAATTTTTACTGTATACATTAATTGCTGTCTGCCAGTTATCGATGGCGCCAACGATATTAAATCTTGCATTCTGGAAGCCAAGGGATAAGCCCCCACACCCTGCAAATATGTCTATTATTCTAAGTTCTTAAATTTTCACTAATCTAAATTTTTAAGTATCTAAGTATCTAAGTATCTAAGTATTTAATAGCCAGAATGCAGTATACAAGCGCATGACAGGAAGTTGTGGTGTATGGGCGCCTGTATAAAAAAGATTATTTAGTTACTTTCTTCTTCTTGATTTAACAATGTTTTTTGATATTCAGCAAATTCAGGTGAATTTAAGATAGGCATTAAAATGCTCATCTTGTACTCCAGACTTTGATACTTATAATCTTTATACCAATTAATGCTAACAAATAATAAGCAATTAAATGCAAAAAAACAAGTTACAAATAAAGGGTGAAATTTTATTTTTACAGCAATTATACAGATAATTGATGACAAAATAAAATAAATTTTCAATTGATTATAGGTAATACCAAGTATTTTATATATAAAAATCTTTTGTTGAAAGTTTTGAATTAATTTAATCATTGTTTTTTCCTATAAATTAAATTTCAGCTTCTTTAACAGACAATACAAGTAACTTTAATTCAAATAAAGAACGGCGCATTTTAGCCCAAGAGCTATATACAGAAGCTTTCTCCCTATCAAGCTTAGATTGCTGTGCTAAATATCCTTCAGTATCACTATTACCCCTGACATACCGTAACTCATAAACCTTGAATTGGTCGATAGCCCTGGCGCCAACCACTTGTGATGTCTGAAAATCTGTCCGTGCCTCATCAAACTTAACTAAGCTGATGGCCACTTTTTCCCGAATTTCGTCGGCAATTTTCGCGCGTCCGCGTTGTAACTCCGCGACCTTAATTTGTAAATCACCTATGGCGATTGCATTACGCTGCGCGTCAGCGTTCCCACCCTGTGTTCCCTCGAAAAGGGGGACACCTACGACGCGAAGCAACCCGTTGATCAAACCAATATCACCGCGCACTACTCCCAGAATATTATCTATCAGACCTGTCCCAGATTTTTGCGGCTGACCCGCTGTTACAGTCGGTCCAAGTAAGTACTGTAACGCAGGAGATAAAACAGCCATTCGGACAGACTTTTTATTTCGGGATTGCGCTTCAGCAATTTTGTTATTCGCTTCTTCGATCCGCGTGTCTAACTCTTTAAGTAAGGGAGAGGCGCCAACTGCTTTACCTTGTAATTGTTCCAAACAGTTCGCAGAAGTTTCAAGACACGGTAACTGACCCCTCATTATTCTCCACATATCATCGTTAAATTGTCTTTGTATAAGGTTGTCTATGTTGGGTCGCTCAAAAGGATTTTGAGGAGTTTTAGGTAATTTACTGTCCTCAAGAGCATTGGTTGCTTCTTGATCTGATGTGTCTGTTTCCTCTGTGTCAGAAGTTTCAGGCGCCTTTTCAGGTTGAGTACTTGAATTGTTAGGTACTTGAGTATTTGATTCATCCTCATTAATTACCTCTATACCTGAATTATCTTCATTGCTTGGCGCCTGATTTGGTTGAGTTGGTGGTGGAGGTGGAGGTGGGACAGGCTGATTTGTCTGTGATGATTTGGGCGCCTGCGGTACTGGTAGTACTTGCGCTTGTAGTTGTGGTTTTATTATTTTCCTTATTGTTGTTGCTTTTACCTCCTGAGTTATTGTTATTAGGGGAAGAAGCAATAGTAAGAGTCGTAGTATATTTCCCATTATTTCCAACCCAAGGTTTAATACGACGAATATAACCGGAACGTGGCGCCTTAATAATCGGTATTTGTGCTAATTTTTCATCAATAGCTGTTGACTGACTATGTAATTGTGTCAGTTGATAATCTTTATCTCGTAAAGCTTGTGCATATTGTCCTTGTTGCTGAGAATAAATTTGCTGACTACGATTTTCTTCTTCTACTCTTTGTGATGCTTCTATAGATGCTTTATACTCCGTAAGTTTACGATTATTGCGCGCGGTTTCTAATTTACCCATAGCAATTTGTAAATCGCTGCGAGCAATTTGTACAGCAATCTCTAAATTTTGTAAATCTTGCTGTTGACTTGTTCCTGCAGAAGCCATTAAAGCTTGTTCCCTCTGTAAAGAGGATTGTAACTGTTCAGTCTCTGACTGTAACTGTTTCAATTTAGCCTCTTCATGTCGCATAATAGGCGCCTCAAGTTGCATATCTTGCATGGATTTTAATAGCTCCTCCTGTGTACGTACTTTTTCTTGGGCACCTCTCAATGCAGCTTCAACTTTCTCCATAGACGCGCGCTTCTCTGGATTATCACTTTTTAA
Source organism: Calothrix sp. CBUCES-K 9914 (assembly GCF_059640475.1). NCBI lineage: Bacteria > Bacillati > Cyanobacteriota > Cyanophyceae > Nostocales > Calotrichaceae > Calothrix > Calothrix sp. CBUCES-K 9914. Next base: position 3,330 of record NZ_JBXXZH010000354.1, on the reverse strand, counting down.
TATAGGAGTTCGCGTTTCTAGTATTGCTTGAGCTTGTTGTAATTTTAATTGTGCTTGGGCAACAAGAGATTCTTCTTCAGTATAATTAGCACTTGGTAGTGGCGCCAGAGGTGGTGTTTCTTTGGGCTTTAATGGTTCTGGGACTTCCTTACAGAATAAATTATTTCTCTGTAGAATTAAACTATTTTTACTTTGCAACAAACGTTTACGTTCTTCGGGTTTATCTGCTATTGGTTGTCCCTCAAATATTAAATCTTCCTCTTTTACTAAAAGATGTTCCGGCGCCTCAACTGTTACAGAAAGCCTTAAACTTCTACTATCACCGCTTCCAGTTCCTTTATTATTGTTAGTAGAAGAACTAAATACTTCTACATTCTCTGGAACATTAGAATTTTGTGCCCAGAGCGGCGCCATTAATAACAGAGTAGTAAGTAATGCGGTGTACAGAGCTTTCATAGTTGCTTGATCAAAGTCTCCCCACTCAGAATATAGAAATCCTCAATTGGCTTTAAATCCTTACGGTCAGCGTGTTCTAAATAAATTCCACTTCCTGTTTTAGTAACAGTTGGCATTTCTCCTGGTGGTGTTATAGGTAATTGAAGTTCTGTAGAATCCTCAATTTCCAAAGTCCCTGTAATTAAGGCATTTTCTGGTAAAGAGTTAACCCACTCAGCCGCTGATGCTTCCTGTATACGTTGGCGCCTAACTTTAATATCTAACCTATCCGGTAGTAAATTAACCTTTTTGGGGATAACTTCTCCACCTTCCCCTACACGAAACACGTTACCAGCTTTATCGCGCGCTACCAAGTTAGACCCAGCCGCCGATATCGCCCAGTAAGTTTCATTAACCCTAGAGTTATCAACCTTCCTTATACCCTCAACCTTTATAGATATAGCTTTTTGGTTCTCTCTTCGTAACATCTCTATAGCTGTTTGGTTATTGGGGAAGAAGGTTTTTGTCATGTAGGCGCCTATTCCACCTGAACCAGCAATTAAATAATAAGTGATAGAGAAAACCAAGACGGTTGTAGCCAATATTGCGTAGTCAGAATTTTTACCTGTTTCTATACGGTTATTAGGGTTTAATCCGATTACCCAGTAATCTTTATTAACAGGGTAAAATAGCTGGCATCCAAGTTTAGTTCCGCAATCCGCAAAACAAGATATTAAATGACCTACTGGCGCTGCTAACCAAAGAGGTAAACCGTAATTAAACAATACAGGAAGTGTAAAGAGTGCTATTGCAAAGGTGATACATATAGAGTGTGTTATACTCCTATGTGCAAAATGTTTTTCAATACGTGACGATACAACAAAAATAGCTCTACCTATCCATGACTTACTAGTATCAAGGTCAGGAATTTGACTTGCAAGTGCAGCTATTCCCAAAACAACCGGGTCAACACTTCCCGTAACAATTGCAACTCCAGTTATAGATAAAGCAGTGTGAGTGAGTCCTAACATATATATAGTTACTTTCTACTACCTCTAGGAAATAAAGAACTTAAGTGTCGTAACGAGAATAAAAATGTAATAGCAACACCTCCAAGTATACGAAGTCGAATATCACCGGTAGCTAAACCTACAAAACGGACGGCGCCAATTAATCCAGCAATGAACATCAAAAAAGGTGTAATATCTCGATAGTTTCTACCGTCTTGAATATTCTTGCTTTCTACTCCTTGATGAAGTTCTTGTACCATACGCTGTGCAAGTAGCGGATTACCCCCCGCGCGTCCAGCCATTTCCACAACCTGATTAGTTGTAAGTGCATGACTTAATTGCTTCGCTTGATGTGAAATAATATCCCTAATCTCATCATCCTGAAGGGGGGATAGAACTAACCTAGGGATTTTGTAAGCAACACCCTCCAAGTCACGATGATTACCAAGAAGTAAAATAACGGCGCCACTCTCATGTAAATCTTCTACCCAACCTTTTAAAGAAGCAGGCCATTTGTGGAAATGATCACATATAAGGATAGTTTCACCTAAACTTTCAGCAATATCTTCTTTAAGTTGTTTTGCTGTAAGTGGTTTACCCTCGGCGCCTTCATTATCAATTTGATTCAAAGAAATATTCAAGCTGGACGCTATTTGCTGCAAGCACTTGGTGTTGTCACCACGGTAATACCCATAACAACATTTCTTTCCAAGAGCTTTTATTACTTGCCGCGCGAGATGAGTTTTTCCAATCCCAACTTCGCCAGTAATACAAATAGACTGTTTTTGAATCAACATCCCAATTACTTGGTTAGTTATATCTTGTCGGAAATCATTGATATTTTTGGACGGCGCCTGCCCCTCTTGTTGCTCAGAAGGCGTTTCTACTTCACTAGTAATATCAGTTTCATCCTCTGAATTTTCTTGTCTTGGAGAGTTAGGCGCCAAATAATTATCTATTCTTTTGTAAGACTCCTCGACAACACCGTCTTTGTAAAAAAAGCAACTTCATACCTTGCTGATATTTCGTCTAACTTATTGTTTGTGGCATTTCTAGCTTTTGCAATTTCTTTCTTGAATTCCTCGCGAAGCTTATCAGGATTATCTAGAAAGTTTTGGGTACAAACTTCTTGCCCAACAATGATATTCATCACGCGCTGTTCTGCGATGTTCTCTGCCGTATTCAAGTCTTCATTAAATACTGTATTAAAAAAGCTCGTTACAGTTTGTACTCTCTCTTCAGTATTTTGAATACTATTCTCATTTTGACTCTGTACTATCTCATTACTAACTTGTACTACTAATGCACTGGAAGCATTGGTAGTATTTGCAGTTTCATTGACATCAACGCCTTTTTTGCTGTCACGCCACTCGTTCATGTACTTTGATAAATCGCGGTCACTCCCTCCAGTCAATTGTCGTATCTTATCGCGCGTAGGTTTTACACCCTGACTTTCAAGCTGTTCAATAGCTGTAAAAACTCTCTCTTTTAGAGTCGGTTCCTTCATTGTCTCCTGAGTAATAAGTTCCTCGGTGCCAGCATTTTCTGTTAAATCTTCTGAGGTATTAAGTTCTTCAAGGTTGGTACGAATTGTGTCACTCATAATCTTTTTTCAAAAATATTACATATCAAAATGGTACAAATAATAAAGGTATTTAGGCAATCCGTATCTATACGGTTTTTTGCTCTATAAGTCTGATTAGATAAATCTTTCTATCCCTTCAAAATCGGCATTTTATATAAACTTTTCGGAAATATTAAAAAAATCTTAAAAACCAGTAAGTTAATTATTATTACTTTCTTAACTGTGGTTTGCCATCTCTCAATTTTTACTATGAGTGTCATAGATAGTTATTTATTGTGTTTAGTCATGCTTTTTTGAGCG
>NZ_JBXXZH010000353.1:0-7305 GCF_059640475.1 Calothrix sp. CBUCES-K 9914 | reverse complement strand
CCAGGGCAATATTACAAACAAAACCCTTCTCTTCTGATATACAAAGAGAAGGCTTTTGTTTTTGAAATTTATTTCATAAGTAATATCATGTTCGGTAGCATAACCATAATAAAATTCTCGTAGAGACGCGATTGAACCCTTGTCTCTACATTATCGTAATGTATGGGCAAACAACCGGACATGATATAATATATAGCCATCCGATGTTGAGTTGTGTAAATCGCGCATACCAGATTCCCGACTTCTTAAAGGATACCAATGACGAATGGTAGGTGTGACCCCTCACCCACACGATTTAATAAGGTTTTTGAGCTACTATTAGAGGCGCCTATAGCTCCTGAAATAGCTGACTTCTCGTTCACCTTCGGGGTATTACCCCTGATTTGCCAGCAGCATCCGTAAAAGTTGTCGGGAATCTTATTTTTGACAAATGATTTAGGACTGCTATATTACAATCTTTTCATAAATCGAGTGAACAAGGTGCCTCTAATAGATATATTGACTAAGTGCCAGATCAATAAGCTATTGTGCATATAGCAAGGTACAGCCTAACTTTGTATAATTTTGTAGAATAATCACAAGATCGTTGTTATAAAAGATATCAACACTAGAGTAATCTAGGGCACCATAAACTACCAGTTCCCGCACGCGTGCAGGGGTTGCTTTATTAAACGGAGTATTTGACGGTTTCTAGACAAATGAATAAGTATACTGTTGCCATATAGCAAATATTAGGTTAATAACAACCTCAGCTCATCCGAAAGAGAGATGATTTATGTAAAATTTGGCAACATAATGTTTTTCCTCATACAATTAAGGAATAAGTTATTGTCATATAAAGCACTAACTTATTTGTAATGGTCGATTTGTAAACAATTTACGTTTGAAGGGCTGTAAGTAAACACTGATGGTGATGGTAGACAGGATTAACGATATCTCATGGCAGGCACAACAAGGTAGTGTTGCTGCGATTATTCAGCTGTTAAATCAGAGATTAGCTTCTTCCGGTGTTAGAACTAGGGCAATGTTTGCTAATGGAGTGCTGCAACTGCTCTGTGAAGCACGTAGCGAAGACAAATTAGAAAAATCAACGTTGGTCAGTACAATTCGTCAAATACTCGAATCGATTGCACCGCGAAACATTTATGAAATTAACATCAACACTCGTATTGTTCGTGAACAGCAATTACTTTGGCTAGAAGAAATAAGCCGTAAAGAAGCCGACAATCAATTACTCTGGTCAGAAAAAATTTCTTTGGAAAAGCCTAATGCTTTACAACAATTTATTAAAGATTTACAAGAAAGAAAACCAGAGCCAGTAAAAATAAGTCTTCCTAAAACTTCACAATCAAGCTCAATAGTGCTTGTAAAAAAAAATAAACATAAAAATTCTGCTTGGGGATGGTTATTCTTAGGCATCAGTATCTGTATTCTATTTGGAATCATTGGTTTAGCTCTTCATAGTTTGCTTGGTGATAAATTCAAATTACCTATTCTAGCATCTCAGTCAAAACCTATATCGCCAACATCTAAGACCGTAGAATCACCTATTGTTAACGAACGCAAAAAAGAAAAATCTTTTACTTTTCTTAATGAAAGCAATGCTAAATTAACTGAAGACTATTTTGCAGATGCTGTGAGAATTGCAAACGAAACAACGTTGAACGGTAAGAAACCACGTAATTCTACACAGTGGCTTGAAAACGCAGCTAGTTGGCAGCGCGCGTCAGACCTAATGGCAAAAGTGGTGCCAAGCCATAGTCGTTATAAAGAAGCGCAAATTCGCACGAAGTTGTATCGTGAATATAGTGAGGCAGCGCAGAAGGAAGCAGAAAAGAGTAAATAATAATTATAAAAAAGTGTAATAGACTAAGAAATATGGATTTATCATCAGCAAACTGACAATTTCAAGTTCAGATGATTAAATTTGATGTGAGCAATTAATATATTTACATATAGCTTTGTAATTTATTTTTCTAGTGTTTAGATTTTGCTTAATTTAATTCACGAAATTATTAATTAGCAAACTGTTAAAATCAAAGCGCCTACTCCAAATAATTAATGACAGAGAAGAGATTTTTTACTACTTCAAATAGTAAAGGGCAATTTCACTGATAATATATAAATTTTTGTCTGTACCAAAATAATCTGCAAATTAACTTTTAACTTTTAACTTTTAGAATATTACCAAGTATTTGATAGAAGATAGGCAATTGCTCATGACTTTAACTACTTAGATATTACCGACAATATTAACCTGAAACAAAGGGCTTGAAGTACGTAGTTTGGTAGTTTGCGTGACGAGAGATTGTTTATGGATTGTCTCCTAACCTGATTTAAAGTTGTGTTGTAGAGGCCCGAGTTTATTTGTCGCGTCTCTACAAACTTTACAAACCTAACCTATCTAAGCGCTCATTTCTAACATACGTTGAATTGGGCGCCAAGCTAAAAGCCGTATTTCCTCGTCCATAGTAATCTCCGGCGCCTTATTCTTCATTGCCAAATACAGTTTTTCCAGAGTATTCAATCTCATAAACGGACACTCATTGCAGTTACAGTTATTCTCTGGTGGCGCCGGAATGAAAGTTTTGTGCGGCGCCACTTTCTGCATTTGGTGGATAATTCCTGGTTCGGTAGCAACAATAAATTCTTGTGAAGAACTTTCTTGACAATATTTAAGTAACGCCGCAGTTGAACCAATGTAATTTGCGTGACGCAAAACTGCTTCCTCACATTCTGGGTGAGCTATTGTCTCACTTTGTGGATGTGCCACTTTCAACTGTACAATCTTCTTCTCTGAAAAAGTTTCATGTACAATACAACTACCTTGCCACAATACCATGTCACGCCCTGTTTGCTGCATGACATACCGCCCTAAGTTACGGTCGGGAGCAAATATTATCGGCTGCGAAGCTGGTATTTGCTGGACAATCTTGACAGCATTGGAACTTGTACAAATAATATCGCTCATCGCCTTGATTTCGGCGGAGCAGTTGATATACGAAATTACTAAATGCCCTGGATGCGCGCGTTTGAACGCTGCAAACTCCGAGGGTGGACATGTATCAGCAAGCGAACACCCAGCATTCTTATCTGGTAACAGCACTAATTTATCAGGATTGAGAATTTTCGCAGTCTCCGCCATAAAATGGACACCAGCAAAAACTATCACGCTCGCATCCGTGTTGGCAGCGGCTCTGGCTAATTGCAGCGAGTCGCCAATATAATCAGCTACATCCTGAATATCTGGTTCTTGATAATAATGCCCCAAAATTACAGCATTTAGGGACTTTTTCAAATCCTCAATTGCTGCAAATAAATCTAACGGGAATGCACCCAGTTGGGTCTTTTCAGATACGCTTCGTACAGTTGTAAACACAGTATGGTGTTACCTATTTTTCTAAAAAGCCTGAATTCTTGCTTTGGCATAAAAAATCTCTCCTTCCTCTGTTAAACGAGGAAGCTACAAGATTTATTAGTGGTGGCAAGATAGGTATTTGTTCTTTAATAATTATAGTACTTTTTACCAAAAATACACATGGGGTAATCCACCTTCCTTAAGAATGTGTCAAAATCCCCTCACGTTGCCTATGCTAAAAACATAAGGCAAGAAAAAAACCCGAAGATGATAAAAATTGCTGTAGTTGGAGATGTTCACGACCAGTGGGAAAAGGAAGATCATATAGCGCTTCATTCACTGGGAGTGGACTTAGTGCTGTTTGTTGGGGATTTTGGCAACGAATCTGTAGATGTTGTGCGCTTGGTAGCATCCCTCGACATCCCGAAAGCAGTGGTAATGGGCAACCATGACGCATGGTATTCTGCCACCGAATGGGGACGCAAGAAGTGCCCTTACGACCGTACACAAGAAGACTGGGTGCAGGAACAACTCGATTTATTAGGTGACGCTCATGTTGGTTATAGCAAACTCGATTTTAATGAGTTGAATTTAACTGTTGTCGGTGGGCGCCCATTTAGTTGGGGTGGCCCGGATATGAAGTTTGCTGATATCTGCAAGCAACGTTACAACGTAACAACTTTAGAAGAATCAGCAGCCCAAATTTTTGAGTCGGTTAAAAATGCAGCTTATGAGACAATTATTTTTCTAGGGCATAATGGTCCATCGGGATTGGGCGATAGAGCAGAAGACCCATGCGGCAAAGATTGGCACCCTATTGGTGGAGACTTTGGCGACCCAGATTTTGCCGAAGTAATATCTCAAGCAATTACAACCGATAAAAAAATACCTTTAGTAACCTTTGGACACATGCACCATGCGTTACGCCATACTAAAAGGGTTATTCGCAAGCGCGTCTTTAGAAGCCCAGAAGGCATAATTTACTTAAACGCGGCTGCTGTACCCCGTATTATCGATACAAATACCGGAAAACAACGGAACTTCTCGATAGTTCACCTGGACTATGGTGTTGTGACTCAAACCTCCGAAGTATGGGTTGGCGAAGACTTTGATATCGCATCTGAAGAAATTTTGTACGAATTAACCAATCAAGTTGTGCAAACTGTTTAAACTTATGGTAGAATATATTCTTGTTCAGTGAAAAAATCACTGACCGCTGACAGCTTAGGCTGACAGCTTTATTGGAGAGGTGGCAGAGTGGTCGATTGCGCTCGACTTGAAATCGAGTGATGCGAAAGTATCCGTGAGTTCGAATCTCACCCTCTCCGTGATTAAGAACACATAAAACGTAATTTTTTTAACTAAAAGAGTAGCATCAATTACTTACTACCCTAAGTTAAATTGAAAAAAGCTTTAAAATTAGGATTAGATTGCAACCGATGAGTGATAATGGAGATACACACCTGTGTAATTTCAGTCATTCAAACTTGGTCTTGCTGCTTAACTTTTATTTAACTAATTAATAACTTTTCTGTAATGATATTTCTCGAAGTCATAAATATACGTTATGGATGAATGAAATTTTCTTCTGTGGCAAGCTATTTGAAGAATCGTGAGCTAAACTAAGAAAAACTGCTAGGGGCGTATTTTTACACCCTCGATAGCAGAGGAACGCTTGAAGTGTAAGATACCACGTTAGAGGAAGCGTCTGCTTCCGCATAAACCCTGAACTTTTCTCCACTGTTTTAACTATTCAGTGGAGTAACTAAGATTCGGTAATAAAATGTCTATATTGTTTGTACAGTAATTGGATGTGTAGCACCAGCATAGGGGATAGGCTTAAAGCCTATCCTTTAACGTTTACTCGATACCTTTGTTTTTTATTTTCTGCGCGCGCGCTTCGGCAGTAGCCATAACGTCTTCCATATGTTCAAGGATTTCGCCTGGGTAGCTTTCTAAAACTCGTGTTGAAAGCGCAACGCGACCCTTGGATTCGTCGATATCAATAATCACAGCTTTAATGGTCTGACCGATTTGAAAGACTTTTTCAAGATTATCGATAAACTTTTGAGTGACTTGCTTGATGTGAAGTAAGGCGCCGACATCCGAAAGTTCTACAAATACACCAAAGGGTTTTATACCAGTTATTTTTCCTTCAACAAGTTGACCAACCGACAGCGTACTCAAGTTGGCAGAGCGAGTTACCAAGCGTTGCGATAGTATTAAGCGTTTGTTAGCCTCTTCAACTTCGAGAAAGGCTACAGTCAAAGTTTTTCCCTTGAGTGCCTCTAAATTATCACGTTCAACCAAGTGCGAACGTGGGATAAAACCACGTAAACCTAGAGCATCAACGTTAATACCACCTTTATTAACCCCAATAACGCGCGCTTCCACACTTTGATTATTTTCTTTCATTACCACAAGTCTTTCCCAAATATGGCGAATTTCTAACTGGCGCCGAGAAATCGTGACTTGCCCTTCTGCATCTTGTTCGCGAATAATAATGAAATCTAATTTTTCATCTAGTGGTAACACCTCTGACAAATCAGTAACAGTTCTCAAAGAAGCTTCATCGCGAGGTAAAAACGCACTTGCTTTACCGCCAATGTCAACATAGGCGCCATCATGGTCGATTTGAAACACCTTACCATTAACCAACTGTCCTTTTTGGAACTGGTAGTCGTGTCTTTCGAGAGCTTTGGCGAAATCATCCATCGTAAACGATGAATCAGCTTTTTGAGATTTGGTTTCAGAATTCATGACTTTATAAAAAATAGATATGTAGTTAACGTCCGTCAGGTAATTGAAACAGACAACACCCAACAACCCATTAACTAAGTTGTTGTGCAAACAGTTGTTTGACTTTTTCCCAAGCATCGTTTGCAGCTAATGGATTATAGCTTTTGCGATGGTCGCAAAAAAATCCGTGGTCAGCTCCATCGTAGCGAAAGACACGTGATGGTATCCTATATTTTTCTAACGTCGCTTCTATCTCCAGAACTTGTTCTGCTGGAATGCTCGCATCTGCCATGCCAAAAAAAGCATATAGCGTACCTTTGATCTTAGAAGTACGCTCAAGAGTTGGATTACCCCCTCCGGGTGAAGTAGTCGTGATTCTCGCGCCGTAAAATGACGCAGTAGCCTTAATGTCTGGTAGAGTCGCTGCAAGATATGCTACATGTCCTCCAAAGCAAAATCCGATACACCCAAAGCCCTCATTTTTGACGTTAGGTAGGGTTTTCAAGTAGTCTATTGCTGCTTGGATATCGCTTAAAAGCTCGTTTGCTTTAGTTTGTCCCCAAGCGTAATTACGCCCAATTTCAATATCTTGGCTTGTATAACCAGTTTCAAATCCAGGTGCAATACGTTCAAATAATGCCGGTGCAATTGCTACATAACCCTCACGCGCGATTCTTTCTGTACAAGAACGAATGTGCCCATTGACACCAAAAATCTCTTGTAGTACTACTATACCTGGGTAGCTACCCGGTGTACGCGGATATGCCAAGTACACTGATAATGGTAGTTCACCTTGTAAAACTTTAATGCTTGAGGTATCGATTGCGCGGTCTGTCATAATAGTTTTTACTAGTAGCGTGTGCTTATTACATGCATCATGGTTGTCAGCAATCCAAGCCTATCTTGAATTAAGTTATTTAAGGCACTTTGTACATTGTCGATTTCTACCAGAACTGTTCAATGTATAAAACAATGTATAAATCTAATGTACAAATCCATCATTTGACAACGCGATAGCTGGTCGCATAAACTACCAGCCCAGGAGCATATGGTAATGATTCAATTTCGCATCCAACCTGATAGCGATATTCCCGCATCAAATCAACTGTTTAATCAAATTAGATTCGCGATTGCATCTCGCCAGTATCCACCTGGTTACAAATTGCCAAGCACGCGCGCTCTGGCGATGCAGACAGGTTTGCATCGTA
>NZ_JBXXZH010000352.1:0-7314 GCF_059640475.1 Calothrix sp. CBUCES-K 9914 | reverse complement strand
AATCAAAATTCTTGAAACTCATGCCACTCATGGAATACGAATTTTGTCAAAGGGGGGAAGTTCACCCATATAGTGGTAGGTCGAATTAATATACGGAGGTGCGTCCCAATTTAGTAGATTTGTTTTGTTAAAATAAGTACAAAGACAGAAGGCAGCGCTCGCAAGCGTGTTGATGACCCTGACTGCTAAAAGCGGGCTTTGCGTAACCCAACGTGCTTTATGATGAGTTATTTGTTGGGTTCCGTTCCTCCACCCAACCTACAGTATGTTTTTTAAGCCTGTTACTAAGCGTTCTATTCCAGCTTTGGCTGTTTCTTGTTGCAAGGCGCCATAAGCTACACGTAAGTAACATCCCTCGTTCATGCCAAATGTAGTACCGGGAAGTGCGGCAACTTGGTATTCTTTGATTAGTCGTTCGACTAATGTAAATGTATCCATTGAAGTATGAACTTTGAGGAGGAAGTAAAAGGCGCCATCAGCAGGAGCTATTGTACATACACCTTCTAATTTTTGCAGTGAGTCAAGGACTGCCGAGCGTACTTTGGCAAGTTTACTTATATTTTCTTGAATATATTTAGGTGAGGATTGTAAGGCGCCTAATGCTGCATACTGGGAAACTACTGGTGGGCAAATTAAGATGGTATCCTGTACTTTCTGAATTGAAACCAATAAGTTTGCGGGAATTACCATATACCCAATACGCCAGCTAGCAAAACCGTATGCTTTGGAAAGACTAAATAAAGATATAGTGTGTTTGCTGCTACCAGGAAATGATGCGGGTGATACATGCTTCACGCCGTTGTAAGTAAAGTAGTCGTATGCTTCATCACTAATATGATAAATACCACGTTCGCGACAAAGTTCATTAACCTTGCGTAATGAAGCTTCTGGATATACTACACCTGTGGGATTATTTGGTGATATTGTTACAACCGCGCGGGTTTTTGGTGTAATTGCTTGTTCGATAGCATCTACACGTAATTGGTAATTATTATCGGTTTCTACTATAACTGGATGACAGCCAGCCATTATCGTCGCCATTTCATGGTTAAAGTAATATGGCGCGTTTAAAATTATTTCATCACCTGGGTAAGTAATTGTTAATACAGCATTTACAAACCCCATATTACTACCAGCAGTAACGACAATACAGTTATCATCTTTTATTTCAATGCCGTTAAAGCTTTGTAATTTGGACTGAATTGCTGATAATAATGGGGTAATTCCGATAACCGCTTTGTATAAATTGTTTGATTCTTCAGCAAGGAACTTAGGTAACAACTCGATAGCTTCTGGTGGTGGAGGGTATGAAACTACCCCTTGCCCTAAAGAAATTGTTCCAGGTGTGTTGCGGATCAATTCTCCGACGATGGGAATGATTGGAGACTGTACTGTCTCCATACGTGAAAGAATATGAGTCATGGATAATCGTTGCTGGGTAGGCACCTACTTTATTTTTAACGAGAAATTAAATTTTATGCTGATAATGGTGGGGGAAAGCGGATATCGGCGCCGAAGTTTTCTATAGTAGCGCTGTGGTGGATAGGTAAAGCATATTCTAAATTTTCATGGGGACGAGGAATAATATGGTGCGATAGCAACTCACCACCATTAACTCTATTTATTGACTCCAACCCAGCTTTAACAGCAACATTCACCTCACCTACATCACCACGTATTAAAACGGTAATCCTTCCCAAATCAGTATTTTCGTACCCAACAAAAGTGATACGCGCGGCTTTGCACATCGCATCAGCGACTTCTACCGCAGTGGGAACACCATAGACTTCAATCATACCAAGAGCAAATGTCATCGCGATGCATGTCATCTTATCTGTTATAAAGCACTTCAGTGCTTAGTGCATAAACAAAACCACTCAAACATAGAAGCGAGTGAAAGGGTTAAAACCCGCAGTAAATAAACTCACTTATACTTTAAGTAAATGCTACGAAACTACGTCAACTTACAGGCTCCTTAATCGCTGCTAGCGTTCTCTTGACTTCTACTTTACCAGCAAGCGCCAATCCTTTCGGAAATGCTAGTGGTGGTGTATTCAAACCTATCCCCACAGGAAACGCAGCACCCAATGCAAATAGCACACCAGCAACCACACCTAATGGCAACAGCGAAGTTCAAGGTTTAGGAGATCATCAATCTTGGGTTGACCAAAGAACATTAGCTAAAGACCCGCACGCTTTATGTAGTGATGTTAGCTTGGGTAACAATACTCGTACAAGCGCAAGCGAACTAACACTTGCAAACTCTACAAGCACTCGTTCAAGCTCTTCAAAAAGTCACAACGATGGTGGTGGAGGTGGTTTCAGCTTCCTAGGAATAGGCGCTAATGGCAGTGGTAGTAGTCAAGGTAGCCAAAATAACAGTGATTCCAAAGATACCCGTACTAGTCGCAACGAGAAAAACAGCAGTAGTTCATCCACAGTCGCTCAAGGTAAAAACTGTGACGCATTTGTAAACTCTGCTGCTGCAAGAGATATGAACTACCAAGATAACCTGACTCGTCGCTACGAAATTAAAACAGGGCGCCGAGGTCAACAAGTAAACCAATTATTAGAAAACAAATAATTCATTAAATGTAATGTAGAGACGTTACATGTAACGTCTCTACCGATAAAACCATGAAAATCAAATCAAAATTTGTGTTGATAGCGTGTTTAGTTTTGTAGGCGCCTCACCAAAGAGCAAACGCACAAAAACTAAATATTGCTGATTCTCAAATCCTTCCCTACATAATAGATAATCCAAATAGCATTAATTCTGTAATTCGTGTACGTTGCTTGACTAACGGTAGAGAAAGACGAAATTTTATTCGAGACAGATTACTGCAAACACCCTATCAGGAAAATTATATAACTATTGAAGTTGAAGGTAATTGCCGTAATGTCAAAATCAGATTGCCCTCGTATTGTCCAAATACCTCAAAGCAGCGTTTTTGTATTATCTTTGGAGGCGCCTATCACTTTATCGAAATAATTTGACATACTTGTAGTGGGCACGATGAAAAGTGCCCAAACTTGATTAATACATTTATTTTAATTTTTCAAAATTACAAACAGGGTTTGAAATCCTATTTACACAGTCAACTTTGACTAATACTCCAATTCCCTGACGGCTACCTTTATCAGTAAAGCGTACAGCACCTGATGCACCAGTCGGATTATTTTTGTTATTTAACATCTTATAGAATTCAGTTTTAAGATTCTCCCGCGTAAATGAGTTTGGCAAATCTGGAATATATTGCAAACCTTGAATAATTGCTTTCATTGCATCGTATGCCATTGCTGTGCGCCAGTTTATCTGAGAGGATGGCCAAAGCTTACCAGCCTCATTTTCAAAACTACTATCACTGCGATGCCAGGGAACAGCTATTATCAAGTTACTTTTTTGAGCTACCTCTCCATAATTTTGTAACGATTCTTGACTACCAGTCCCAGTTGTTTTTGACTTGTACATAGTATCTGCGCTCAAAAGTATTGGTTTCACGTTTGCCTCAGATACTTTTCTCACAACTTCTAAAGCTTTATTCAAAATATCTTCCTGAATCGATGGAACTAATAATACAACATTAGCGCTTCTAGCACCTTCTATAAATATACTTGGATTAAAATCGCTTCTATACATATCGCTTTCAAAATCATACTCTTGTTTTGGAGTATATAATTTGAATGCTTCTTTTAAGGATTTACTATAAGAATCATTACTATCATAAGCAACAACTGCTTTAATCGCTGAATTTGCTAATTTACTATTTACGTGTTCAGATAAAATTTTTGCAGTACTGCTATCACTAGGCGCCGTGCGATAAATGAGATACGGTAAATTATCTAAGTCATTGGAAGTGCTGGTAGGAGAGATGACGACAAGCTTATCTTGATAACCATTTGTTACCGCTGCAATAGTGTTTGTACTGCCATTATGACCGATAACCGCTAAAATTTCTTCGTGATTCACTATTTCTTTTGCAACTTTTATTATAGTCTTTTTATAAGAAGGCGAATCATAATTTGAGTCGCTTTCATTAACTATCTGAACTAAAAGTGATTTACCTTTGATATTACCTGTACAACTAGGAGTTTGATTGCTATCAATCGGATTTTTGATATTATCGATACGGTTACAATTTAGTTCACTTTGAGCATGAGCAACTCCACGTAAAATCTCTTCAGCCCTGTTTGCATCTGCACTAATAGGTACAGCTACTGCAATAGACGCATAATTGCGACTTTTTCTTGCAATTGCATTATTTAGATAAATTAACGTTTCTGAGTCATTTCTATTTTGATTTAGCGATTTTGCAAATGATTTAATCGCAGCATCCCACTGTTTTTTTTGAAATTCAGCTATTCCTTGTAACTTATAATTAGTATTTTGTTTTTTGGTTAGAAGTAACTTTTCTCCCTGACTAAAAAAATTATCTAGTTCAGATATTTTTAGTAAAGGTGTTGCTGTTGCTGTGGTAGATGGCATTACAGTATGTGGTGCTTTAAAATTATTATCTAGATTTTTTGAGATGCCACTAAATATAGATAAAAAAGCACCTAGTATCAATCCAATAATTGTTATGCTTACCCACTTACGTCGGCACCAAAACATCCGGATTTTACGCTTTAATTTTTTAAATATAATAATATTAACTAACGGTTGAGGCCACAATAATGAATTTTCTGCTGGGTTTTGGCAAATTATTGGTAGCCAAGAAGCGCAAGGGTAATCATTTTCTATATCTTCTAGCTTTTCTTGTGCCTGTCGTACCGCTGTATAAAACCCTTCGCCTTGAGAAAATAACCGTAGAAATTCTTGTAAAAATTCATGTGCAACTTCATCAGGAACAGGTTCCCGCATTACAATTACTTGGGCAATTCCTAGTTTTGCAAGTCGATTTGCCAACCCTAAACCATCGCAAGAGTTAAAAATTGCTAGCTTCAATCCATTTTGAATTGCCTTTTTAAAAGCGTTTCTTAATTCACCCAGTGATAAACTGTCTATATCACTAATTTGAATAACTCCGTCGTTTCCTCCATTTTGAGTGGAACTGTGTCCTGCAAAATACAGAATATCCCAAGCTTCATCTTCATTGCGTAAGGTTTCGCAAAGCTTTCTCCGCGTTGTGTTTCTTAATATCTCTATTTTTGCTCCTGGTAACTGATTCAATAACTTAGTATCTATATCAACATTAAGCCCTTCAGTGTTTCCCAATATCGTTAAAATCCTGACAGGTGTTCTAAGCGGACTTGCTGGTTTTGCATTGCTGGCACCTAATGCAAGCCATGAAAAAGGGCGATTTTGGAATAATTCCCACTGATGTAAGGGTAATTTCTTGAGAATTTCGTCATCTGTTTGGAAAATAACGCGCGCTGATTCATTGGTATTTACTACTTGTTCTTGAATCCATTGACGTAGTTCAAGCATCTCGGCTCGCAAAAACCAAATTCTTAAACTATCTTCAAGAGCGTCGGCAGCATTCTTACACTCTTGAGTATTTGAGAAGTTTGTAGTTTGGGCTGAGTCAACTGTAATTATTCTTTGGACTGATGGTAAATTTTTGTAAATTTGTTGAAAATTTTGATAAAGTTTAGGAATGTCAGAGGCTGGTGGTAATTTTCCTCTCTTACGAAAATATGTTGGTTTCCCTTCCTCATGAATTGACAGCGTAACTGGAAAACCTTCTTCAAAATTACCATTTCCGATATCAAATACAACTACTTTAGCCATAAATATAAATAACAGTCCAATTTTATACTTTTATTTTTGTAAATTACCGATATCTTTGAAGTATATTTTCTAATGCACTTTAGCTTAAAAATCTACCTTGAATCAAAAAATACTCAATGTGTACTTAATAAAACTTATTGGGGTAAATTAAATAAATTAGGCATCTATCTAAAGTATGAAATAATCTGGATTTAGATAAAATAGTACAACTCTAAACAGTTTGATAGAGGCGCCTATCAATTTATTTACAAAATAATCTCTATTTCTTCAACTGTCGCACTTGTTCTACTGTTAAACCCGTTTTTTGGGCTATTGTTTCTTCGTCTAATACATCTAACAGCGAACGCGCGATCTCTAAGCGTTCTTCTTGGCGCCCTTCTTGGCGTCCTTTTTGTTCACCTTCTTGGAGACCTTCTTGTTTTGCTTTCTTTAGAGCGTTACGGTTATCATGTAAAAACATCTCGCGCTTTTCTAAAGCATCCAATTCTTTTTTGGTCAACTTACTTTGCTCTGCCACTGTGAACGCATGGTTTATCGCGGGGACTTCGCCCATTTTGGGTGGCACCGTTTCAAGTTCATTCGCTGATTTTAGGAAGTACAGCCATTTATCAACTGATGTTTCTAAATCATCAAGCTCTTTTGTGAACTTAGGCAACTCTACAAATACTAACTCGATATCATCACTATAATCGCTTAAGTCATCTTTTTCTTTGAGACGATAACGCGAAATAATTCTGTCATTGCCTGGAAACATTTCAAAATCAGTGATTGTCAGCGCAAT
The DNA here is from genome assembly GCF_059640475.1 of Calothrix sp. CBUCES-K 9914. Classification (NCBI taxonomy): domain Bacteria; kingdom Bacillati; phylum Cyanobacteriota; class Cyanophyceae; order Nostocales; family Calotrichaceae; genus Calothrix; species Calothrix sp. CBUCES-K 9914. The sequence goes on along the minus strand of NZ_JBXXZH010000352.1, from coordinate 802 downwards.
CACTGGATTCAATAAAGTATAATCTTCTCCAATTCCTAATTGAATCGAAAATGCTTTTGCTGCGTTATATAAAACTCGTTTTTCAAATCCCAAAACGTTTAACACCTGCATTTCTATAATTACAGTTGTGTCATCTGATAGTGTTGCTTTTACATCTAGGTAAGTATCTTTAATGCCTTTTATTCGAGGCGCCTGATAAGGATCAAGAATCACCAAATCTTGAATTTCATCTTGCTCATTATAAAGAATGGCATTCAAAAAACTAATCAAAATATCTTTGCTCTGTTTGGAGCCAAATATTTTTTTGAATGCAAAATCTGTTTTGGGATTGATGAAAACGCGCGCCATTGATACATTGGGTAGTGGTAGGTGATTTTTAAATTGTACTCTATTTCTTCAACCCTCGCACTTGTTCTACTGCTAAACCCGTTTTTTGAGCAATTGTTTCTGAGTCTAATAGCGAACGCGATATTTATAAGCGCACTTCTTTACGGACTTGTCCTAAATAAATTGTTCCGGGTGTGTTGCGGATCAATTCTCCAACTATGGGAATGATTGCAATACTGCTCGGTTAAGGAGTTTTTCGTCGTATTCCGGCCATGTAGAGACGCGCAAACCGGAGGTTTCTCCGAAGGAAAATTTACCTTCGGTACACTCCGTGAACGACACCATAAACTTCAATCATACCAAGCGCAAATGTCATCGTCAGTTACAAGCACTTCAGTGCTTATTCTACGTATATAGCGGTTCCCAGTCACATGAGGTATAATAAGTAAATTAGGTAGTGCATCTCAAAAAAAGT
>NZ_JBXXZH010000351.1:0-7553 GCF_059640475.1 Calothrix sp. CBUCES-K 9914 | reverse complement strand
CCGCGTCTCCCCGTCTCCGCGTCCCCGTGTCAGCCTCTATTAGGGTTTTCTTAGTGGCATTCGGGTTCAATCCTCATCAAGTGCAGGAAAATACTCCTCAAACTTCCACAACTCGTCTTTATTATCAACAAACCAAACGCGCGCTTCAGGACTTAGCTTACTCCAAACAATTTCCGGCGCCACATGTGGTAAGGCATATCGGTATTCATAACCAAGTACTCGCAAATTTTCTAGTACATCATTTGGCACACCGAGTCCTTCCCAGTCAACCTCTATATCAATACCAGACATGCAGCTAGCCGGATTATAAATTAATTGTGCTGTGCGTACTAAATCAGCAAAATGTACTGGTTTAATGCCAAGAAGCTGAAGTTCAAGTAATTCCTTATCCATTTGAGACATGGTGTAAAGTAAAATAAGTAAATGTTCTCAATTGGATTTACGAACAGAGATGATGGCAACGGATTATGAACGGATGTAACGGATGGTTGATTTTATTTAATTAATCCTTGTCCATATCTAGTTCCACAACTAAGAACTCATCCGTTACATCCGTTGCCAGTTAGCCCTTTTGTACTGAAGCAAATAACTTACGCCAATCTATAAAATCAGCTTTATCCTCGGTTGCTTTGACCTCGAATGTTACATTACAAGCTTCATTACATTGAAGTGCTTGTACACAAACCTCGGCAACATCGTCACGGCTAATTTTTCCTCTAATATTATCACCTTGTTCAAATACTAATTGTTTCCCACCTACTTCTTCTGTCAATGCACAAGGACGGATAATTGTATAATTAACACCGCTATCTCTGACACTATCTTCGCCTTTTAATTTCCAAGTAAGAATACCTCCTAATTGGTCATTTAATCTTACTGCTGGTGGTTCTTCTTCTAAATTTATACCTTGTCTTCCCGGACGTGTGACTCCTGCGGAACTAACTAATACAAACCCTGGTAAAGGAATTCCACCATAAGCTTTTATTGTTTCGACTTGTAAAGAAAAACTACCTGGTGAAAAATAAGGATTCAAATCACCGTCGTATTCAAATTTACTTAGCATTAATTGAAACGAACGAATTTGAGCAATGTTAACAGGAGGACGGTCTCTTACTACTTTGGCACGAAATACAGGGGTTAATTCAGCAAAGGGTACACGAATATCTATCCAGGCACCATCTACTGTATCAAAAGAGTAGGCATAACCAACACCATCCCAAGCTGAGTCACTACGCAAAAATAGTTTATATCGTTTACCGTCTCCTTTGACTCGCAGTTCCACACCTTCGTAACCCCATAAATTTATAGCAGGGTCAAAGTTCTTAGTACGTACAGAAGCGAAACCACCGGAGTTGTCTGTAGATACATTACCTGTAAATAAAGCTGTTTCGCCTGTAAATATTATATTACTTTGACTAACTCCACCCATGACCACATCATCTAAGGCACCCCAAACATTTTTTAAATTCTCGGAGGGCTGAGTAAAATCAAATATAGTTTTTACATCTGCCTTTGGTAAGTATTTTGCTGCTGCCTCAACTAAATTTTTCACACCTTGGTATTCTACATTTTCAGGAGTATCGCCAACTATTTCAGGCATGTAAAATTTGATGCCTTGATTATACTTGGCACGGTCAGCAGTATCTCCTTCTTTTGGTTGCACACGTACAGCAGTACAGCAAATAACACCTTGAATATTTGCCATTACTAACGGTGTCAAAGTATCAGGGTTAGTAATATCTCCTACAACCATCTCAACTTCGTTACCGAGAATCAACCGTGCTTTTTCAATATCACGCACTAAACACCGCATACGATAACCAAGTTGATTCAATCGTCGCACAACTCGCTTACCAACACCACCCGTGGCGCCTGCTACTAATATTACACCCACCTGTTTAGCTCCATATATTGGCTGACTTTGGTTATCTTGGCGACCTTGAAACAAATTCTGTACCCAGTTGAGTAAAGGGAAAACTTCAAAATAGCTAAGAGTCTGAATAAACCTGCTTAAATCCCAGGAGTAACGATTTTTGTCGCTCATAATCTTAAAAGCTAGAATAACTAAAGCCTATTAATCTAATTTTATGCGCGCTCGTATCGAAGAGGATTTATTATTTTTGCATCACGAAGATTTACCCGAATACAAAAAAGGTGGTTCGGTAGTCCGTAACAGTTATTTCTGGGCACTAAAATCTATAGCGGGTAAAGCTTCACGCTATGGGGACTGGGAATATGAGCAAGAAGTTTGGTTCGCACTCGGACGAATGTTAATGTCGTTCACCGAGTCAGGGTATCTGGGACATCGCGAAACTATATTAGAATTTCCTGTCTCACAGGGAGAAATTCCCGACCCGTTCCGTTTGGTTGCGACATGGGAGTAGAAGTTCCTACCCTGTCTCAAATATTTATCAAAGCATACTAATTTATTCTTGTTTTTTATAACTTATCAAGAAAAAATATTGAACAGCAAAGCAGAAGCAGAAGCGCTTGCAGACTATTTTCATGTGGATGTAAGCTTATTTGCCACGAATTGTTTACCAAGAGATTCGCTACTATGCTAACTGTCCTATACATTTGGAATAAATATTAGAGAGTATGAATTTATTCACATACCATATTTAGAATAAATTTAGAAGCTTGTGAGAACTTTGAGATGTTAGAGAAGTTATGGCAAATATACAATAAAGAAGCAATCCGCAACGCATCGAAACTTATTAGTAGTGATAAAGGCAGTAGCAAATAATAGAAGTCGTCGTGCCGTCAGTCGGTGCGTAGCACTCGGATGATCTCTTCGGCCACGAAGTCGGGATGGGACAGAAACGGGTGGTGACCAGCGGCAAGGTCGATTGAGCGGGTAGCCCGACTGGCGTGGAAGCGTTGCAGGGCAAGGGATGTGCTGCGGTCTTCCGTGCAGACGAGGTACGTCGAAGGCCTGCTCCGCCACGCCGCTTGGGTCGTAGGTGTCCCGAAGGCGCCTACCGATTGCGCGGTGAGACGGTCTAACGCCTCGGCTCGGGTCTTATCGTCTGTCAAGTCCTGCCAAAAGCGGTCGCCGAACTCAGAGGTGGTGTAACCGGCGATGCGGACTGTGCCGTCGTTGCCCACCGCAACAGAGACCGGGTTCTGCTCGCCGCCGCTCATGATGTCGGCCTGCGACTGCCCCACGTCCGGCAGGTACGAGGTGATGTACACCAAGTGGCGAGTGGCAGGGTGGTCGGCGCCCTCCGCGATGACCGTGCCGCCGTATGAGTGCCCGACGACGACGGCCGAGTCCACGTCATCGAGTGCGGCACGCAGTGCCTGAGCGTCTTCGAGCAGTGAGGCGGTGCCGGGTATGGCGCCCTCGCCGCAGGACGGCAGCTCGACCGCCCAACTCACCGTGCCGATTCGCTCATGGATTCTTGAGGCGACCCACTGCCACCACCATGCGCCGTCCCGGACGAGTGCGCCGTGTACGAACAGAATCTTCACCATCAGAGTCTTCTCTCCTTGCTCCCGCACGGATATGCCGAACAGTGTTGTCAGTTTCCATTCAATTAATTGTAGCAACCTGCAATAATAATCGCTCTTCACCTGCAGTTATTTTCAATAAATCTAAGAGTAAATAGTAACTAGTGGTTCATGCAGTTAAGTCCGAAGCGTTGGTTCTAGCATAAACCTATTTAAAAAAATAGTTTGAAATTTTCCGAAATCGTTAACTCTGTCGTTGTAGTAGGTATTATACAAATGATTATACTGAGCTTCTTATATTAACCGCGCGGACATACCGCAAATAAACCCGGTCTTTTCAAAGGCTGGGTTTTTGGTTGTTCAATATTAAAAACCTGTAACGAATGACTAAGGATATACCAATAAATCAAGCTTCATCTATAGCTATCGTTTATATATCCGAGCTATTTCAGGCACCAGCTACAACATTATTTTTCTTACTTCTACGAGATGCAATGCACGATAGTGATACGCCAATGATTCCTAAAATAAGGCTAGGCTCTGGAACTTGAACAACATTAGCAGCAATTAGTACTTGGCCTCCGTAATAACAAGATGTATTGATGGCGCCTCCAGACATCAGTAAATCACTTATTCCTTTGCTAAAAGTTAATTGGTTAGAATTAATGTATAACTTATTGTCAAGTACTCCTGAAAATATAGAAGGAAAAAAAGGTAAATTGTCGAGTATTGGAATCGTAATCAAAAGTAAGGTTACTAGCGCGTGACGAAAGATTATCTGAGGGAGGCAAAATATTGAAACCTGCTTCAAAATCTGGTGATAGTGTAACTGTGTTTTCTGAACCTGCCAAATTTAGTCCAGCCGATTTAAATATTTGTAATGTAAAAGGGTAAAAATATATACTTACTGTATCAGACTGGACTTCGTATCTTGAGGCAGCATACGAGGCGCCTTGTCCTACTAAGGCGGTAGTCGCAATTGCTGTAGCAATAATACCTAATTTGATTTGACGCATAGTTCAATAGCACAATTAACTTTTTAACAAAGTTTAGAATAAACAAGATTGAAAATGTGTAATACAATACACATGATAATTTATAATACATAAATACTATCAGATGTATCGCCAAAGATGGTCTAGAACATATAAATGCGCCTGAACAAAAAATAAGCTGGTTGAAAAGAACACGCTTTAAATATCTACCATGAAAAATTACTTCCAATTGCCTTATATTAAAGGTGCCGACTTGTTATTATTTAAGGCAGTTCAGGACGAACATCAAAACGCGCTTCGAGTTGCGCCTTCATGAGAGTGCTGGGTCTCGGTCATGCCCAGCCGCTTCATCGCACGCTGGTAGCCTGGACGCTCGCTAATCCGAGCAGCCATGCTTTGATGTTCGGAAGGTGGGGAATTCCGCGAAAAAGAGTTAAATTTTTGGAAGTCCCTTGGTGTAATGTAAGTAGGTCGGTACGAAAAAACATAGGTATGTTTAGTTTTGTAAAGCAGCTTGAAATCAAGCTAAATTAAGCTTTTTATCTAAATTTACATTTTGTTACATAGTTTGGTTTTTTCTCGTCGTTCTACTTAATAAGCTTTGCCATAGCTTATTACTGTACCACTATGAAGTTTCGTTAAATTTTACAGTGAGTGTATTGATTTCGTTCTCTTGTTTTAGTACATTTCAACTATATATCGTTTATAATAGCTATATGTGGGCAATAACTTATGTCCTGAAAACCTAACACCTTAAAAGATAGCGATGTTAGATACACTTATAGAATACTTCGTTTACGCAACAAAAGGGCACATTACAAAAACGCAGTTGATCAAGTTTTTGTATTTGGCAGACCTGTATTCAGTAAAATGGACTGGAAAGCAGCTTACACAACTTGATTGGTGTTACTATCACTACGGCCCCTGGCATGAGGATATTGACGTTGCTCTCCATCGAATGAATGGAAAGGAAATTATTATTAATTCAGAACCCCAAGGGAATTTTACACTCATTGAGCTAGGTACAGAAGCAAGTGATATTAATGACTTACACTTACCTCTAAGTTTAAAGCTAATGTTGGACAATATTAGAAGAGAATGGGCAGGTTCTGGTCAAGATAAACTTAACCAGTTGTTGGAGTACGTATATAATACGGCGCCAATGCTTGAAGTTAAAGATACCTATAAACCAGAAGAGAAAGTTAAACTAAACCTGTACTCAGAAAGAGAAAAATTAATCAACGAGTTAAATTAGGATAAATAAGTGGCTGGAAAAAGACCTCGGCAAGGGTGGATATATTTTATTAATCCGTATAAACTATCTCTTCGTTGTAAACTTGGTCACACTCATATTTATGATTTAAATGAACCGGGTGAGATTGAATGTAAAACTTCTTCTTGTAAACAAGTAATAAACTCTAGCAGGGTGTTCCGGGGGGAACATCCTTATGTTATTTGGACGTGCGACGAGTTTCAAGATACTTTTAGTTATATAGAAACTTTTACTGCTATTCCTCTTACTTCAATTTCGCGAGAAAAAGATAAAGGTCTACCAACTGCTTATCCTATCAACTCAACAAGCAGAAACGGACTATCAAAAAACTCTTTTGCCTTAGTTCATCAGATTTGTACTGTTGACGCAAACTGTTTTAAAGACTCAAAGGGAGATTGGCTAGAGAGGATAGGGCAACTAGATAAATCAGATAAGGAATCAATAGAAGAACGTTTAAAATACTTTTTGAACATTCAACAAAATCCAAGTGATGATTGGTTTGCAAATAATGCTTCCCCAGAGCTTTTAAAAAAAGTATTTAATTACCTAAACGAAGATATAAAACAAGTAGTGTTGGAAGAACTAATTGAGAATATAGATTTCTAGATAAAGTTATAACTTGTGTAAAAGGAAATAATAATACATTATTGAAAGATTACGTAACTCACATCTTGCACCAACGTATTAATATTTAGTAGTTTATATTTTTAATAAACACATATTTTTATCAACAACACGAAAAATCAGCCTTTTTAGCCTGCGTAGGCAGAGAGAAGTTGGCGGTGTCGGCTTCCGTCCCGCCAAACTTCGGGGCTTTGTTCGTATAGTCTCACCCACGCGCGGGTGTAGGTGCAAGATATCAGGTAAGGTCGGCAATACCCACCATACAAGCGCCAATTTTAAACTTAAAGAACTCTATTCTCTGTGTCCTCTGTGCCTAATAAGGTAAACAAATACACTATCAACAGATATTGTTTCCGGAATATTTAACACTAGAGTTGTATCAGCAATGTAGAGACGGATACCAAAGCGTCTCTAATAATATATTCCCCACAATATACTAACAACGGTTACAGAATATGTCTAACAGCCAAAATCTAATCAACTTTATAGTATCAAAAGCAATCTTTATTCTCAGCTTAGTATACTTTGTCTCGATTCCATTTGGATGGACAAAGACAAAATTTGAAACTAATGATTTAGTCCTATTATTTATTGTCTTATTGTTTAACTCAGAATTATTAGAAAAATTAGTCAAACTTGTGATTACAAAAGACGGTATCACACTTGATTTGAACCAAATTAAAGAAACACAAGACAGTCAACAACTCAACATCCAAGCTAATCAATCCAACATCGAAGCTATTACAAGTATAATACAGCGTATTACAAGCCTAGAGCAACAAATCGCTCAAAATAAAAATGAGAAAGACCTTATTGTAAACAGTCTATTGAGCGAATACGAGTTCAATCACCTCGAACAATTATCAACTAATCTGCCCTTCCCTTACACAAAACAGCGCGCGTTTGAACAGGAGTTACGTCACCTGCGCGCGTTTGGCTTTATCGAAAACTTACCCGGTAAAACAATTTCTGGAATGGCGCCAACGGGTGACTTAAGAGACTATGTGAGAATAACCCAAAAAGGCATAGATTTCTTAAGTAATAAACCAAATTTAGAGGTGTAAAAAATAACTTAAATGCTCGCGTCTATTCTCAGCACAAACTTTTCACACAAATTGGGTGCAATTTCACAACTTTCTGCTATACCTGGTATTTGAAGTCTAACTGAAAAATACACTCCACATTTCTGATGGTAAATAGCATAAGTT
>NZ_JBXXZH010000350.1:0-7628 GCF_059640475.1 Calothrix sp. CBUCES-K 9914 | reverse complement strand
TTGCATCGGCGCCTGCCAACAAAGCTGAAGCGTTTCTTACCTATTGGTGGTGGTATTGCTCATTGAAAGACGGCCACATTAAAACTGTTGTAGGCGCCTAGCTATTACTTAAAGGTGCATAGCCAAATGTCGCATTAAACTGACGACACCAAATAGCAACCGATTTAAAATCTGCCAACTGAACGTTTTCGGGTATTGCGTAACGCTGAACACCATTTGTCTTTTGTAAACGAGCAAGCTGCACATAATCTTTTTCTTTTATACCGTCAGGGACTGTGGCGTTACGATGCAAAATCACATATAAATCTGGTCCATTATCAGTTTTAAACTCTTCGTTAAATTCAACGAAGCGTTTTCCATTTTGATTCACAATACGGGCGTTGCCTTGAGTTGGATGTTCTGCGGCTCTAAAACTTCCAATTGCTGTACTAGCATTTGATGTTGATGTTGTGTCACGTTGAGGCACCTCTACATTGCCAGGGTTAGTACTTACTTCGTTTGCACAACTTCCCATTAAGGCCGCAACGGCACCAACAATAACTAAATTATATTTCATATCCGCTCTTTGAAGTCATATAACTTGAATTTAAACCTTTTAGCGTCAGACAAGATGAGTACAAGTTGAGAATTTGCTTAAGTTTTATGTCTATGATTTCAGCCTGCTTTAATCAAACGTTCAACTGTATCGGTTATTGTAGCAGTGTAATCACATTTTACTCCCGCAGTCCGGCACCGAACACGCAAGCGCAGCACTTATTTACGTGTTTACACTTAAAATAATTATGTAATTGTTAATTATTATTAAGATGGCAAGGTGCGAATAGCTCGCATCACTACCCATCAATAACAAAGTGTTGGGCAAAACATTTAAATCAAACAAAGAGTAAAAATGTCAGTATCGCACTTAAAACCAAAATCTCGATGGAGCAGCAGGCAACTGCGAACAGCAACGCTGATGCTAGTTGGTATCCTAACTATTTCAGGGATAGTAGTTGCAGGTTGGTTTGCAGGTGAACACCGCATTAGCCAAATCTTTGAGCAAGTAAATAACTTGCAGCAACATCCACCAATGTGGTTGCAAGTTCCAATGGTGACGGGTGAATATCTACTGGCGCCGACGGTAGTATTGTTTATAGTGGTGCTAGCTGTAATGCGAGTTTCTCCACAACCGCGCGTTTGGTCTCGACGTATTGTAGTCGGAATTTTAATTATATTGACTTTGCGATACGTCACTTGGCGCAGCTTATCTACACTCAACCTAGTCAACCCGTTGAACGGTGTGTTTAGCTTGGGACTTTTCGTGTTAGAGATGGTAATGGTAGTTAGCACCACGATTCAATTATTTTTGATGCTTAACGTCAAAGACCGCAAGCGTGCAGCTGATATAAAATCCCTTGCAGTTATTGATGGCAGCTTTAATCCGACTGTTGATATCCTTATTCCTACCTACTCAGAACCAACTTTCATACTAAGACGTACTATAATTGGTTGCCAAGCTTTAGATTATCCCAACAAGAAAATATATTTGCTCGATGATACACGGCGCCCAGAAATGGCAGAATTAGCAGCAGAACTACGGTGTGAGTATATAACCCGACCCGACAACCGTCATGCCAAAGCTGGAAATGTAAACCATGCACTCACAAAAACGGAGGGTGAGTTAATTGTAATCTTTGATGCTGATTTTATACCAACCACTAATTTTCTTACCCGTACCGTTGGCTTTTTTCAAGATAGTAACATTGCTCTCGTCCAAACACCGCAAAGCTTTTACAACGCTGACCCAATTGCTCGCAATCTCGGCTTAGAAAATATCCTAATATCCGAAGAAGAAGTATTTTATCGACAAATCCAACCAATTCGTGACGGTGCAGACAGCGTGGTTTGTGCTGGAACTTCGTTTGTAGTACGTCGTAGTGCATTGTTAGAAACAGGTGGGTTTGTCACCGAATCTTTAAGCGAAGACTATTTTACAGGTATTCGTCTCTCTGCAAGTGGATACCGTTTAATTTACCTTGATGAAAAACTCAGCGCTGGTTTAGCAGCAGAAAACATCGTTGCTCACGCTACACAAAGATTACGCTGGGCAAGAGGAACGCTACAAGGATTTTTCATTACATCGAATCCGCTAACAATTCCCGGACTTAGTATCATTCAAAGACTCGCGCATTTAGAAGGGTTACTACATTGGTTCACTAGTATCTCGCGCGTATATTTTCTCATTATGCCCTTAATGTACTCGTTTTTGGGAGTTATTCCAATCAAAGCCACTCCAGCAGAGTTAATGTATTTTTTCTTGCCTTATTATTTAGTAAATTTAGCAGTATTTGCTTGGTTAAACAATCACGCACGCTCTGCCCTTCTCTCAGATATATACTCTTTAGTATTGTGTTTTCCCTTAGCATTAACAGTTATCCAAGTTATGCTAAATCCTTTCTCCAAGGGTTTTAAAGTAACACCCAAAGGTATAGTCAACAATAGTTACGCATTTAATTGGAAACTAGCTTCACCATTAATTGTATTATTTATTGCCACCGCTATAAGTTTATGGCGTAATTTAGGCATGTGTATGATACATGGAGTATGGGCTAAGGAAGTTGATAATACACTTAAAGGTATTGGTTTAGGTTGGCTATGGAGTACATATAACCTGATCATGATTGGTATTGCCTTATTAGTACTCCTTGATGCACCCAAACCAGATATTTACGAATGGTTTGATTTACGAAGAGTCGTCAAACTAACTATTGGGGACAATCAAACATTATGGGGTGTAACTACAATTATTTCAGAAGCAGGCGCCGAAATTGCCTTAACTCAAAGCTTACTTGACTTACCAGCAAACAGCACAGTACATCTAGAAATAGCAGAAGAATACCTACAACTCGGCGCCGAAATAGTCCAAACAGGCTTTAACGAAGAGTACCCTACCATTAGAGTTAAATATACATCACTCACTTTAACGCAACATCGCCACATCGTTAAAATGCTTTTTTGTCGTCCCGGACAGTGGAAGCGTAATAAAACACCCGGAGAATTTCAATCATTCTTATTAATCTTCAAAATTCTTCTGAAACCGAGAATTTTATTTGATCGAAACATTGACGTTAGTCCAGTAGCAGTAGCAAAAGTTTAAGACAACTCTTGTAGAACAGGTATCCTGCCTGTTCTATTTTATACAAAATTGTTTCTATAAGCGAGCATAAAAGCTAAAATGATATCATAGATTCAACACTTGATATTATGACATTTCGCTTCCTTGAACTTGATTCAGCTTAAAAAAAGCCATAAATAAAACTTTTTACAAGCAGTCTTTCAGCGAAGTAACCTAACATGATTAGAAATTTCCCCCTCTCCTAAAAGGATACCGCTGGCGATTCGGGGGTGGCGCCCTTTATTTCACGAAAACAGGCGTGTAGAGACGCGATTAATCGCGTCTCTACATCTTCGGAAACAACGCAAAATCGTAATACTGAGGGGTTAGACCTACCATTCGCCAGCAGTATCCTTTTAGGAGAGGGGTTAGGGGGAGAGGTAACATTCTTGGTAACTATTTAAATGTAATCGTTTTGATTTACAGAAGCTACATTGGTATCGTTTTTCTCAGACTCGGCGCCCTCTGAACCCTTAGAACTATCTTCACTAACAAATTCTGCATCTTGAGTAAACTTGGTTGAGTTTTTGACAGAACCAGTTACATTAGAAGCAGTAGTTCTAACAGTATCAGTAGTACTTCTAACGGTATCATTAACGTCAACAACCGTATTCCTGACTTTACTTACTGATGTGTTGACAGTATTATTAACGTCTTCGGCTGTATTTTTGATAATATCGCCGACATCTTTTGTTGTATCGCTAACACCTGTTGCTACAGTATTAATGGTTTCACCGATTGATTTGAATGTTTCGTTAAAACTGTGCGCCGTGTATCTGGCGACGTTAGTTACACCTTTTATTGTCTGATTAATTTTCTCCCCAACCCCTTTCATTGCTAATGTACCCGCAACCGCACCAACAGTGGCGCCAATTATGGTTCCCACAGCAATTTTTGATAACTCATTATTACGTGTGTTATTAGCTTTATCAGCATCACTAAGTACATAAGTCTCAGTCAATGCACTACCTGTATTTATACCCTCGCTTTCAGGAGGTAACAATTGCTGATTAGTGTTCATAATAATCTCCTCATAATCAAATATTTATCTTGTGAAATATCTTGTGGATGAAATATCTTGTGGGGTGGGCATCCTTACCCGCCCCAGTATTGCCCATTCCACTCAACAATCATCAAAACCTATTCAAAAGTCGCTCTATCAGTACGGTTGATTTCTTCTTCTAGTGAGTCCATATCAATAGAAGCTGAAGCTGTCCGCGCGTCAAAGTCTGAAACTGGACTCATGTAAACAGAGGCAGAGCTGGTATCGCTGATAGGATTAGTTTGCACACTGCTTGTTTTACTACCTGTGTAAGCACTTCCAGTGTATTGATTACTTGCAGGCGCGGATGTTGATTGTTGCGCTTGATACTTGAATGTGTCAGTTGCATATTGCACCGACTGATTCAAATTATCAGCAGTACCTTGTACGTTGTCTGCTCCACTTTTAACTGCTTGGCTAACAGCTTCTGCTGTATTCTGTACAGCATCAGCACCTGCTTTCACAACTTGATTTACACCCTCTGCGGTATTCTGTACAGCATCCATTGTGCCTGCTGCTACTTGTGAGGCGCTGTCAGCAACACCTTTTGCTGTATCTACTGCACCACCAACAACAGCCTGAGTTGTACCTTCAGCTACACTTTGTACTGCTTGTCCCAAACCTTGACCTGTTTGGAGTAAACCAGAACCAATTGTTTTGGCTGCTTCGCCAACTCCTTGAACTGCGTGCCCAAAACCTTGAGCAATTCTTTTACCAGCAAATGCAGCAGCTAATGACCCTAAAGTACCACCTATAAGTCCACCGAGTAGTACTCTGCTTAATGTGTCACTTTTCTCTTTATCTGATGGACTTTTTGCATTTATATTTGCCGAACCAGAATTACCATACTGTTGATTTGATTGACCGTATGGCTGATTTGATTGACCGTATTGCTGACTTGGCTGTGCGTATGGGTGATTTGATTGACCGTATTGGCTGCGGTCATCATAATTTTGTCTGTAACCTATGTTCGCATCGGCGCCTGTTTGATAAGACTGATTATCGCGTTGTTCGTAGTTTGGACTGCTGCTCTCAACCATATTACTCAATTCCCTGTTAAATTAACATTTGCTTTATACTCCTAATCTACCTATTAAAAATTACAAATTAACCTTTCTATTGGCAGAAGAAATTATTTATTATAATACGTCTATAGCCAGAGAATATTAAGTTTTATAACTCTAATTTTTAAAGAAAAAATTATATTTTTTAGATAAAAAGTAGATTATTAAAGTTAATTGTATAGCATTATTATATGAGTTGTAAAAAATTATATACGTAGAGACGCGATTAATCGCGTCTCTACCGGAGCGCGAATTTTACAAATGATTTAGGACTGCTATATTCATAAAAATATCAAATAAAAAACCTCTCTTCAGAGAGGCTTGGCTATGAACTCTTAACAAAACTTGGTTTCTCTAAATTACATCCGCTCTTTCTTATTAGCAATTGGGCGCCCTTCGGAGTCAACGTCTAATTCTTCACGACGAACAGTCTCTTGAGTTTCTACAGTTTCTTGATCGACAACTTTTTTAACTCGCACTTCTTCTCTGACAACCGCTTCTTTACGAACATCAGCGACTTCTTCGTATATTTCAACATGTGCAACTTCTCCAGAACGGAAAGCTGTTGCATCTGAAACAACTTGACCCACATTAGATGGAGTTACTCGTTCAACGACAACTCGTTCTTTTTCAACTGGTACAGAAACTCTTGCTGTCTCGGTTTCAACGTGCTTACCAATTGTTACTTCTCCTGCTTTACGACGCTGTTTATTTGCAACCAACCGCTCTTCGTAAAGCTTGAAGGTTTGGTCTGAGTGTGTATCTGTATTGTATAAGTCTGTATCTTGCGAGTAGTTGTATGTATCACGGTCGTAAGTCGGAATACTCGCACTGCTTCCAACCGCAGCAGAAGTATTAAGAGGCGCGGAGGATTCTAGTGCTGGACGATACACTCCACGTACTTGTTCTTCGTAGTCATAATCAAGTACTGTACCTTCCTTATATTCAGGTAAATCTTCTGCTTGCTGCTTAGTTAATATGGTATATACACGGTCTTGAGCGGAATTAATATTAGTACGGCCCAATGGTAACAATACTTTTTTACCAAAAATCCAGAAACCTACATCAACGATCAAGTAACGAAACTGACCGTTGTCATCAACCAAGACATCACTTACTGTACCAACCTTATCTTCTGTTCCTTGCGTATAAACACTCATTCCTTTTATATCATTACCTTGAATGGTGTTACGGTAGTCAGTGTCAAAATCGCTAATTTTATGAAGTGTCATTATTTATTTCCTTTTTCTAACGTCAACTCTTAAGTTAAAAACTGAATCACCTATTATCATCTTTCTTTAGGATGAGTTGCCTTATTATTTATGCTGCTTTCATTGTGTACTAAATTTATATGTAAGGTTCTGCTAAAGGCTTTATTCATAAGGGTTTTAGTCATAAAGAAAACATAGGTTTAGCTTAAATGTGACTAGTCACTAGCATAAAGTAATACTGTGACTATTTTCTTACATTAAATGTATGTTAAGAAAGTTTAAATATTAGAAATTATATTATATAAACCAAGCTTATTGCAAAAAAATGATTAAAAAACTCGGTTTATAGTAATTTGCAATTAATAATAAATTTGTTCTTAATTGTGCTGTCTTTCATTTTTGTGGTATTTATTTCATCACAGAGTAGAGACGCTCCGGTTCTAAGCGTCTCTACTTAAAATTAGGGTTTGGCGCCATCTTATAGGGAATCTTTAATATCGTTTTGTAGACTAGTAAGTGTAATGCTATAGCGGTTACTAGTCACATGAGGTACAGATTAAATTAATAAAAATCTTGTGGAGCGGGCATAGAAAGCCCGCCCTTGTGTACTTCATCAGAATGGGAACCACTATATACCAGCGGTATACAATTTCACTATTTTACTCTCGAAAAAATAAAAAGATGCTACCAAGACGAAAGCTTTATGTAATTATCGTTGCCTTTTTGTCCACTGTGTATTTTTGTATTTTTGGTTTATACCGGGCAATTGCAACTGAATTTCAAAACTATTATTTAATATCTTTAAACCAGCACAGTCATCTATGCAGCAATAAAAATATAGGTAGCGAAT
Organism: Calothrix sp. CBUCES-K 9914; assembly: GCF_059640475.1. Classification (NCBI taxonomy): domain Bacteria; kingdom Bacillati; phylum Cyanobacteriota; class Cyanophyceae; order Nostocales; family Calotrichaceae; genus Calothrix; species Calothrix sp. CBUCES-K 9914. Next base: position 307 of record NZ_JBXXZH010000350.1, on the reverse strand, counting down.
TAGAGCCTGTAAATAGTCAAGTATTATCTGGCGCCGAAATCTTATTTAAAATAAAATCGTCTGAAACGTTCTCTCTGCCAGCGGCGCCTTTACCAAAAATACATGCCACAGCCAAAAATTCCAAAATCCCTGTAATGATGTACCATGATATTATCTTGGAAAAGAAGGTAATTTATGATTTAACACCGCAAGAATTAAGTAAGCATTTTGAACTAATGAAAGCGTCTAAAATGACTCCTATAAGCGTTAATAAACTAATAGCGCACTTGCGGACAGGAAGTCCACTACCAAAAAAACCTATCTTACT
>NZ_JBXXZH010000349.1:0-7988 GCF_059640475.1 Calothrix sp. CBUCES-K 9914 | reverse complement strand
GTTAACGATTTCAAAAATGAGCTACTACAACTCTCAATAAAATCCTTATGCAATAAGACCAGGGCAAACGCATCTAAATTCTGTAAGCCTTACGTAGCGAGAGTTTCAGATTTTAGTTACAAAACTAAATAATGGCTAAAACCTTTATCCCGTAAGGATTGTAAAAATAAGGTGCGTTTGCCCTGGCAATAAGACTTTTAAGCTTAACCCGATTTTCTGTTCTGATACTACTAATACCCCAAATCTTACAACAGAGGAACTCTAAGAGGAATTATCCGTCTGAGAGAACTAAACGAGTACTCCGGTCGGATCGAGATCGGCTCGAATGAGAGAACTAATCGAGTCATTTTTGATTCCCAATTGTGCTAATTGGTATTTGTTATAGGAGCCAGGGTCGAGTACTACAGCTTTACCTCTATTGTATGTGTCTTGATAAAATATCCAAGGAGTAGTCCCTGTAATCTGAATAGATGAGGTTTCGTCGTTGAAACCATACCAATGAAGGTCGTCAGTACCTTCAGTAAACGTTAGCACCCTCCCTTTAAATCCATCATCCTTGTATAAATATGCTGCACCTCCAGTACAGATAGCAGCAACCTCATTGCTAAGTTCCTGAAACAATTGTTCATGCTGATTGTCTTTCATCTTTTTTCTCCGGAATTTGTGATTACTTAGTTGTGATTGAAAAGCTTTAATATTGCTTTCTATTCATAGTATGCTTGAAGGCATAATTGAATTGTTGAGTGAAATTGAGTATTGTCAAATCAGGTTTATTTGAGTATTTCTGCTAAATTTAGTTAAATTTAGGTAAGACACAACGCCACTTTTTTTTTCATCTGACATGATATATATTTACCATCGGGGTATTTGAGCTTGTGTTATATGGTCTCTTAGGTTTATACAATTGAATTGATTCAGGTGCCACCAAAAGCTATCTCATTAAAATCAACTGTTGATTCCAATCTTGGCATGAAGGTTTGAGTCGGGTAGCTTGTGGTAAAACTTTCAATACGGCGCCTGCTATCTCCTCCGATGCATAAGCTGCAACAACTTCCTTGAAGTAGCTTAAAAATTCTATTGGTACACACTGCACGTTATCAACAGCAATATAAATAGTCTTCTCCAGCAAGGAATTGTTTAACACCGCAACAGATAATGCTTCGATTGGAGATTTTGTGAGAACCGTGCGCGCGATTTTATCTTCACCTTGTCCACCAGTAGTAAAGTGGAACCATCCTTTATTACGTTTACTACCTTTGGCAAGTCCATAAAAAGAATTGTTATATCCATAAGTTCCACGTAGAAAGGCGCCTGTAACTTCCCCGTCCGGTAGTGACCGCATTAAAAATATAGCGTTTTGTTTTTCATCAGAGTAAATTAACCCAGCCGCATGTAGGTTATCGATAAGAGCAGCGGGTAATTTACGCTTCTGCACTAAATATTCTCTAACTCCACCCCATTTACTTTTATCTGGTACAGGCGCCACAAATTGTTTAGGTTTTTCAGTGGCGATGATTACAGCAGCTTCTTCTCTCGCACGATGAGTAACTGCGCGCAAAGTTTCCGACTCCCCAAAAATCTCATATAACCAAGCAACTGCTTCCCTAAAATTACAATTTAGTAGATGCATGACTAAATCAATGGCACCTCCTCCTCCATGTTCGGCGCCGATAAAATCATAAAAAGTTGAACCAGTAATATTGATACTGTGGTTCGCACTTACCCAACGACCTTGGTATTTTGGGTGCGGATGAAGTCCAAGATGGTAAGCTACTGACTCTAAAGGTATGTCTCGAAGTAAATTAGCTTGAGATTCCCAGAGTTCGAGAGTCCATGATAAATTTTGCACGCGCGCTTCTAACTGGCGCCGCTCCCGTTCACTATTTTGTGCAGTTTGTTCAATATTACGTTTCTCTCGAAGTTTTAACTCTTGGTGTACAAGTTGGTTATTTAGAACATTTAATTTAGGTTGGAGAATTTCTTTGACGAGCGCGCGGTACTCAGAAATCGATGCAACTTCCTCTTCATCAGGTAAAACATCCTCAAGGTTGATGTGGTGAGATTTAGAATTTACCGCAGCGTAATATTTCTTAATATCTGTATGCTTTGCTTTACTTCCCTTGATACCGCGTTCAATACCCAAGTGTTCAACCGCGCGCGCAAAACTATCTAATAATTCTGAGAGTTTATAGCGACCGTGGAATAATTCTCTAGCGTTAAGTTTTCCTCTATTATCCAACGGTACTATGTAAGCGTGAATATGTGGAGTTGATTCATCGAGGTGCATTATTGCTTGGACAACCTTACTGTAATAACGATTTAATAACCAGTCGGTACAGGCAGCAGCAAAATTATCTACTCGTTCCTGAATATAAAACCCTGCTTGCTCCGGGTTATCCGGTCGGAAGTATTGAGGACTAGCTGTGAGTAGCATCTCGATTGCCAGTACTGCATTCGAGCGTATCTTTTGGGCGCCGATTTTTTCCATAAACATTTCCTTGATGTCCTTATCGTTGGCGCCATCAATTAACGAAACATTCTTTACAGATAAATCAGCATTCTCAATTTCATGCGCGCGTGTTGTGTGCATCGCACTGTTAATTAGCGAAGCCCAGCTTTTTATCTTTTGGATTCGGCAAACTGCAAAGTTAGTCATACCAAGCATCTTCCCACCATGCGAGGACACAGCTACAACCTATATTATTTTGTCAACAAATATTCTTACTTCTTTACTTAATTCGTGTACTTTTGTTATCTGTTACTTAGAAAGCGCGCGGTTAAATACTAATAACTCTCCAACTCACCGGGTGTTATAAACAACGTCTCAACGAGTTCGGAGTTTAGCTTACCGTCGCCCGAACGCTTAACAACTTTAATTGCAATGTCCACCTCTGTACAACCTTGTAATCGCTCTTCTATAAAATCCGCATACTTAACTATTGCTTGCTTAACTTGTTTTTGAGTTTTCCAAACCTGTGCGGACTTTAACATATTGGTGACACCAATAAATTCTTCTCCGCTACCGTCATCAATCGACAACTTTGCAGCATAAGCATTCGCTTCGGGGAGAAGGACTAATGCATAACCTAGCTGTTCAGAAGGTTTGAGACCAAATCCTTTAGCCATAAATTTACAAGCAAACTAACAAAATAATTATCTCGCAATTGTGTTCTTAGTTATATCCTCTTGGGCGCCTATAACCCATACCGCATGGAAGCGCGCGTAAAAATATGTAAACAATCAGTAGCAATGTGTATTAAGTTATTGCTTACACAAAAAATTAATATACTTATACGTAAAAAGAATGAAAAAAAGATTATATCATCAAACGGCAAACAATTATATAAAAAACAAAATTATTAACAAGTAAAAAAAATAATTAAGAATTAATAGAGTATTGAATTAGTCTTTGTTTAAGCTGAGTGTAACGCTCTTGCTGATTAACCGAACGTACAGCAATTGAAATCGATTTCTTAGCAGCAACTATAATTGCAAGTTTTTTGGCACGAGTTAGTCCAGTGTAAAATAAATTACGACTTAGCATCATGTAGTGTTAAGTATATAAAGGTAGAATTACTACCGGATATTCCGACCTCCTAAAACTTATGTACTATTTTAGCAAAAGCAAGTGTTAACTCATTAAGGTCAGAATAATCATAGAATATACAGCCATCTCAATACTGCTCGGTTAAGCTTTTTTCAGCATGATAAACAACGATATTATAAGGGTTTCAGGTTACGCTATGTCCTTAACCGAGCAGTATTGGTATTGACAGCCATCTCAACTGCTTGTTGCTGCTGTAGAGATAATTAAACTTTGCGCGCGTTTGTAAATCTCTCAACCCAAGTTTGAACACGAGGAATATCGGCGTTAGTTGAGTAAGGTTTTGTTCAGTATGGAAGGATGTTGGCTTGTAACAAAGTAAACTTTTATCGGCACCTGATTCTCGGATTAACTCATCTTCAAGTCCCATATTACGAATAATTAGTTCGGCAGACTCTTCCTTGGGGTTATGGTCGTCTGTTTTTAAAAGTTGGACTAGTTTTTGTACTAGTTATATCTGAGGTAAGTAACAGTGTCCATCCTCGGCACCTTCACTCAATACATGAATAACACCCGCTTTGTATCTATATTCTGAGTTTGAGGGTGTTCTTTGCAGAAACCAGTTAATTGCAGTGTTTGTCCTGGCTGGATATTAGCAAAATTACCAACAATTGTAGTCAGGTCACGGGCATCGGGTCGTTGTAAACGCGCAACGATATAACCTGATTCTTCGCTATAAAAAGTTAGACGTTCAATTACGCCAGTAATGATGAACCTCAACAGTTAAAACTTCCCCTTGAAGGATCGGCGCCCCCTATACAACCAGGCGCCCAGTTAAGTTTATTTCCAGATAAAAAATTTAAGGTGCCGGGTATACGGAAACTTTCAAATTTGTATGTATCATATTTAACACTATCCCTTATGAATTTTTTTGCATCTATTACATGTGATTCTGGAGCTAAATTTTTCGACTCATTTAGTATATTAGTTTGGAATTCTTGGCGCTTGAGTTCATCTTGTTGCCATTGTTTCAAAGGAGCTTCATATTCAGTAATTGATTTGTAATCATCTGGCTCAGGCGCCTCATAAGAGTGATCAAAGAATATCGATAGCTGTCCGTTAGAGTCTATACTCAGTGGTGGTTCAGAAGCGAAATACCTCAAATCCCACCTATCACTGGTATTTTCATAATTCTTAGGGGAAAGATGTTTAATTTAATCAGTATTATTTACTACTTCTGATGAATTGAAATTTTTCCTAGAGGAAACATTGTGTACATCAATATTTTCTGATTCAGTAGTGACTTTATTTACTTCTGGGAAGGCGGCACCAGTATCCCAAGCAGAGTCACATTTGGTGTGGTTAAGATCTCCTGTTTTTCCAGAAGAGTAGGCACCTGTATTGAAAAGTGGCTCCTTTTTGTAGCAGTCTAGGTTTTTTCTTTTTAGTCTTATGCTTGCTTGCTTTGGTTATCATTTTTACCCTTGACTTTTTCTTTCTTTTCGCCTTTAACTTTACTCTTCTTAATAAAGCTAATAATCTCGTCCACACTACAGTAATTGTTCTGCATCCCAATTATTAAAGAGACGGCGCCTGTTGGAACATAAAGAGTACGATTTCTCCACTGTCCATCAATCTTTTCTTCCCAACAGTAAGACCATCGCCAGTGCTTAACGTTATCAGGGTCACGGTCACCTATGACTCGTGGATACGATGCTTTTATTCCATTCTTCAAAGTTTTCTGCTCTATAGTTTTGGTTAAAGAGCCTCTGCGTTGCCTACCGGCCTTGTAAGTTTCATTTAAAAATCTTTCTGTGTCTAACTGTATATCTAAATCACAAACTGGTACGGATTCATGCTTATACTGTTCATCCTCTAGGAATATTTTATCATTATCTACCAGTACATCAGACTTACTCTGTAGTAATCCAACCGATGCATCATTCTGTAAAGTTTCCCCTAGGTATTTGTTATTGCTATTTAACAGTACAAGTGATTCAACTTCAAGCGAATCAACAACAGATGTATCATCGTTAACACTATCCCTTATGAAATTTTTTGCATCTATTACATGTAATTCTTGAGGTAAATTTTTCGACTCATCTAGTACATTAGTTTGGGATTCCTGGCACCTAGATTGATCTTGTTGCCATTGTTTCCAAGCAGTTTCATACTCAGTGATTGATTGGTAGTCATCTGGATCAGGCACCTCATCAGAGTGATCAAAGAATATTGATAGCTGTCCATTAGAATCTATACTCCGTGTTGGTTCGTCGCCAAAATACCTGTAATTCCAAGTATCACAAGTGTTTTCATCATTCCTAGGGGAAACATGTTCAAGATTATTAGTATTATTTACTACTTCTGATGAATCAAAATTTTTCCTAGGGGAAACATAGTGTTCATCAGTATTCATTGATTCAGTAGTAACTTTATAAACTTCTGGAAATGCGGCGCCACTATCCCAAGCAGGGTCATGCTTGATATTGCCTTGAGAATTATAGGCGCCTGTATTAAACAGTGATTCTGATTGAGTGGTAGACTTCTTACGCTTCGCCATCTTGCCTCCGTTTTCTAAGTTCGTATCTATTACTACGTTCTAAATCGTGTTTGTACTGTGCTTGTGACTCTTGTTCGATGGTGCGCGCACGCTTTCTTAAACTCTTACGAATAGCAAGCTGTGAAAGAGTTTCATCAATTAATTCCTTATTTTTCTGGAAACCTTCAAACTGCAATCTTGCTGTTTCTTCCCAGTTCTTACGCTCGATACGGTCTAATTTTTGACAATCAACTTTAGTTAACTGTCTATCAACGTTGCCTTTAAGGTGTACCCATCTGGAACCAAGGTTGCAATTTTGACAAGCTGGATTGGTGTGTATGGTTGGGTTGTAGCCCCTAATTTTACGTTTAGCTAGGTGATACTGTACCCAGCCAGTATCGTGACAACAGAAACAATTCCACGTTGGCATTTTATAAATTTCTTCACCTTCGGGTTTTGGAAGGCTTTCACGCCGAACTGTTATAGGTAATACTTGTTCAAACTCTTCATCCATCATTTGTTACACCCTCATTCAATCAAGCCAGCTTTTTGTGCCCATTCAAAAAATTCTTGACGCTCAGGGTTTACGTTCCCCTCGTCATCACACATGAAAGTTACGGCACCGAGTTGGTTGATTTCGTTTAACCATTCCTCGCGGTTGGGATGGTCTGCCCATTTGTGAGTCTGTTCAGTCGAAGGTTTATTACGTGAGAGTAACCATTTGTCTCTTACTTCCTCCCAATTTTTGACGATCCACTTTTTAGGAAGCTGTGGAGGTTTGGGAAGATCACTCGCCATCTTTACACCAAACTCTAAAAAACTCTCTCTTTCCTCGACAGAGAGAGAGTCTGCAAAGTCTTTATAAGTCTTATTAGTATGAGACGTGCCCGAATCTTTATTAGGTAAGGGTTTCGAGTCTTGATTTTCTCTTTTTTGAGACTCAGAGCTGCTTTTTTGAGACCCAGAGCTGTTTTTTTGAGACTTGGAGTCAAGTTTTTGATCGTCGAGTCTCATTTTTGAGACTCCAGCTAAATTTCTGCAATCAACCCTTTGTTCTTGAAAATCGAATAACCCAAGTTCTTGTAACCTGGCGCGCGCACGGAAATACGACGCTTTACTCATCTCAAGTTCTTCGGTAATTTCTAAGGTCGGAGGAAGCTCCCAGTATTTATCTCCAAAGGGGTCTTGCTCAGTTAAATAAAGCCACAAATTCATTTCATTTCTTGAAAGCTTTGACTTTCTGAGCTTTTTAGATAATTCATTTGACACAATATAAAATTTCCCCATTGCTGCTACACCTCCTCAAAAGTCACAGTAATGTTGAATTCCTTGCAGGTAGTTCTCGCTGCGGTTAATTTTGCTAAATCGCTTTGTAATGAGTAAAATTTGCCTTGTATATTTTTCACGGCGCCTACACCTCACCGTTTATAGATGTTGTGGAAGATACAACGCACGCTAAAAAATATACGTCTAAAGACGTAGTTAATATCTGTTGAATTGGCATATTCTGGATTCCTATTGCATTTATTTGTTGTCCTGTTAGGGATATTCACTCCCTTCAGGACTATTTGTACTTGTCATACACGCGCGCTGTTCTCAAGGTTTTAAAACTACGTTTATCGATAAGGCGCCGATTTGTATGCCCATAGTGCTTGAATTTGTACATTGTTTTGCGTCATAATAATTTCCACAAGTTATCGACCCCCGACCAGTGAAGTTGGGGTTATTTTTTAGCAGTAGCAAGTTTTGCTTACTGTTACGTTTCTGTTGCCAACAGCAAATTAGTTGTTAGGATGTATATAGCGGGCACACTAGGAGTGTGTTTGCTTTTTTATGATGCATTGCATTATATTACAACCTTAACAGTAAAGTATAAACCTAGGCAGTAGCGAAAAAATGCAACAA
>NZ_JBXXZH010000348.1:0-8083 GCF_059640475.1 Calothrix sp. CBUCES-K 9914 | reverse complement strand
GCCGAACCGCCTTGGCAATGAGCATGGCATTGTAAAAGGAATTGGCGTAGTCAGTTGTATATACGTAAATCCTAAAAATTTCAAGTTTTGGGTAATAGACTATCGTATTTTTAATCCTGATTCGGATGGTTTAACCAAAGTAGACCATGTGAAAAATATGCTTCAAAACCTTGTATATCATAAGCTTATGCCATTTGATACTGTTTTGATGGATACTTGGTATGCTGTAAATAGTTTGATGCTTTATATTGATAGCCTAGACAAAGTTTATTTTTGTCCTTTAAAAACTAATCGATTAGTTGATGATACATTTGGAAAAGAAAAATATAAGAATATTGAATCATTAAAATGGAGTGACGAAGATTTAGAATGTGGTAAGATAATAAAAATAAAATCGTTTCCTGCCGAGAAAAAAGTGAAACTTTTCCGGGTTACTGTCTCTACCGACAGAACGGACTATATCGTAACTAATGATTTATCTCAAAGTCTAACGGATGTTGTACTTCATGTGTCCAAAATTCGTTGGAAAATTGAGGAGTTTCGCCTTCGGCATACTTCGTAAACATCGAGAAGTAAAACAATTAACTGGCATTGAATCTTGTCAATGTCGTAAAGCTCGTCTTCAGAGAAACCATATAGCTTGTGCTATTTTGGTATGGCTTAGACTCAAAAGTTTATCTTACCAAACAGGTCAAACTGTTTATCAAATTAAGCACAATTTACTTTCTAATTATTTAATTCAGCAATTGAAACGTCCAGACGTTTATATGTGTTTGGCGTAATTTGAATTATCGCGCAGCAGGGGTGAAGCCCCTGCCAGCACTTTGTGCCAGTTGCGTAAGTCCTGGTTTAGTCTCTACCACAACGGGTGATATTAACCATTAGCTTGAGGAATTGCTGATAGCAATGCTCGTAAAGCATTATTAACATCTTCGGATGTTTTAAAAACCTTGGCAACATCCGCATCAAGAGTTACGGTAACAGATTTGTGTGTTGGTTCTGCAAAACGGTTTGGACGAGCTTTTTTGTAGTCAAAGTTATATTCTGGTAGCAAATCGTCATTATCTTCATTAGGAGTTTGTGTATTGTTCATAGTCCCTACGCTCTTTTTTAGTTGTTAAACGTGCGCTAATAATACGAATAACACTCAGTCTTTCTGTAAAACAAACCAGTAAAAGGCGATTTGATAGGTCGTGTCCTATAATAATTTCTCGTTGTTCATTAACAAAGTGCCATTCATCGTTAAAAATATAAGCATCAGGGTCATCAAAGACAGTTTTTACATCTTCAAAACTTACCCCATGCTTTGTGAAGTTTGTTTGAGCTTTACGGTCATCCCATTCAAATTCCAGGCACCATTCGTTGGAACCGTTGAAATTCGACCCATAATAGAAACTTATAATAATTAACCATCCGTTACATCCGTTTATAATCCGTTGTCTACCTCTTCTACAGTCAGCGAAAGTGCTTGTGCAACTTGTTCCACACTTAGTCCCATCTGTAATAATTTAGGTATTGCATTTAACCTTGCTTGCCGCTCAGTGTCCGCGCGCTGTTTTTCAGCTTCTTCTGGTAGCAAAATGAGGTTTCCTGCTTCGTCGTAAAATCTTAACCAAACGGCATTATCTTCTTCAATGTCACCGCTCCAAGTACCTAGCCATAGCTTCAAGCTTTCACACCATAACCATCCTTGTTGATTACCCTGAATTGGTTGGTAGCCTTCATCACTATCAAGGTGCCACCCTTGCAATGAGTTTACTTTATATGGATGGAAAACAAAATAATCTTTGGTTTTAAAGACTTTTTCGTAAAGGTCTTTTTTCTCCTTTAAATCTGAAGCTTCTGTTGAGTCTGATAATAACTCAACAATCATATCTGGGTAACGTCCGTTTTCGTTCCATACTACCCAACCTTGCCTTGAAGGGTCTGGTAGTACATCCTGCACAACAAAAAAGTCGGGTCCTTTAAAATCTTTATTTTTAACTTGTTGGCTACTATAGTAAATAAACATATTGCCGCCAACAAAATAGTTATTTCGCCCTGACCAGTGATGTTTAAGGGAACGAATTAACGCATTCATTGCAACACGGTGCCGAGTACTTTCCAAAGGTTCTCCGTCATCAAATATCAAATCCGTTGGTGGCATCAAGGGTTGCCACTCTTCGGGTGAGTCATCTATTAAATCTGTCGTTACTTGGGTTGTTTGGGGTAACATGAAAGTCCGCCTAATCTATTGTATAGGACTTTAGTACTTATCTTAACGCAAAAGCCAAGATAATATTACATATAGTAACCCCGTATGGTTTTTACATCGGGTATGCTCCCGGCGTTACATGTTATCCACATAAGCAAATTGGGAACACTATTACTAAAACTAAGTAAAAGTTCATGCCAGATAACAAGCGAGAATACGACGCTGTACTCGGCACCCAACAACTACAACCTCCTATACACGGTGCTGTATTAGGTGGAATTGAAAATGTAAAAAAATGTTTAGTGAGCGACAACAGTAGTGTCAAAATCACTGCATTATCAAATGCGCTTAAATACGGCGCCGCAGGTTTAGAAATAGTAGTCCAAGCATTGCAAGATAAATATTCGCTCTTTGCAACAAGCTGCTTACTTGCTGCTTTATGCTCGACAAGAACCTTTAGTTCAACAAGCATTACACGAATACAAAACCAAAAACAACAGGTTTGATTATTTCGTTGCACTAGCAAAAGCTGGAGGTGTGGCGGATGTTGATAAGCTTATGGATAGTTTAGAAAATGATTTCAACAGCGCAACCTCTAAGCTAGTTGATTATGCTCTTGGTCTAGTTAAAACCAATGAAGGCAAAGAGCGAATTAAACATTACCTTCTCAACGGTACTCAGACACAACGTAATTATGCAGCACTTTATTTTAAACGTAAAGGCGCCAGAGATATTTTAGTTGAGGCTGTAAATAAAGGTTGTATCGACAGGGTGCAAGCGTTCTCAAAGTAAAATTTAAATGATGAGTAATTGTAAGCAATAATTGTTCATAGGCGCCTGTGGTAGAATTGGAGCAATCAAATGACCCGCCAACCGTTGCTAGACCCAAATCGCTCGTATACTTTTAGTAACTATTTTGAGTTAGGTTTGCCAGTCGATGATTTAGTTGCAGAATTTGGATACTCATTCGAGCGTAAATTTCTGAATTTGCCTCAATATTTAGGCACATTAGACCGACTTCTCGACTTGAAGCAGCGCATTGAAGAGGTATTACCGTATGTAGATTTAGAAAACGAAACTACACGTAGAGAAATGCTAATCGTGCCTATAGTTACTGATTTAATTCACTATTCCCGCGCTAAATTACGAATAGAATATACCATTAAAGTAGATAATAAACTTCAAGGCAATTTAGATTATTACTTGCGTTCTAATACTAATTTAATTGTAATTGAAGCTAAACAAGCAGATATAAATAGAGGATTTACACAACTTGCAACTGAGATGATAGCTCTGGATAAGTTTACAGATTCTAATCAAATCGAAATATTGGGAGCAGTTACTACAGGTAATATTTGGCAATTTGGTATATTATACCGACAAACACAAAGTATTGAACAAGCAATTAATCTCTACCGAGTAACTGAGGAATTAGAAACTGTTGTAAGAATTTTGCTGGCTGGACTGATAGTAACATAAGGGCGCCGGAGAATAAAAGTAATTATAAGGAGTAATTGAAATAATGACTATTACACGAGAAGAACTGCAACGTCGTAAGCAGCAGCGTACCGAAATTGGTAAACTTTGCCGAGAAGTTTTTGAACGTATTCGTCCAGAATTGATTGATAATCATTACAACTGGTTTATAGCTGTTGATGCGGACACTGGTAATTACCTTTTAGATTCCCAGTTGCAAGGGTTGATAGAACAAGTTTGTAAAAATTATACCGACCCAAATGCAAAAGTAACTATTTTTCGGCTTAATGAAAATGGCGCCTGTCGTAGAATATGATTTATAAAATAAAAATTAATTAAATCCCCCCGCGATGCAGATAAAAAAAGTACTAATAGCCGCTCTTCAAGTTCATTTTTTGTTCCTTTCAAACGCAAATTTTAAGCATAAATCCTTATTGACGTAGTAGGTTTTAGCTTAACTTGACGCTAATGTCCGGGATGCCCACTCCAGAAGAAAGAAGGCTCTACAAGAAAGTTTCAAGAAAGTTTTGGGTATTAGTTATATTTGAATAGTTACTAAAAACCCTCCGAGGTGGCACCTGGGGGGATGAATCATTGCTTATATACGCACGCGCAACGTTTCACAACCCTCCGTGGCTGGTAGTTCGAGTAGTTATGGTGGTTGTGACTAAGCTGATAATCATGATTATTAAGTTGAATAATTATTTGAGCCTATGATTCTATTTAAACAATTTTCAATAGATTGTCAATACAGCTTTTGGACTAAATTCGGAACTGTTCAGTAAAACTAATTATTTTTCTATATATAAAATCGACATATCCTAATATATAAAATAACAGTACTACCTAAAAACTTTGGTAATTTAAAATACTAACAAGTACAAGTATTCTTGATTTAGTAATTTAAAAACTTGGGTTATTTTCAGGAATTGCCACGTTTGGAGTTGAAGCTATCAATTTAATTAACCTATACTTAACATGTCAGAAAATTTTAACCAACCTGGTCAATTTGATGCAGTACTTGGTGGACAACAAGCACAACCGCCAATGTATGGTGCAGTATTGGGAGATTTTGCACGGTCGCATCGAAATTTAAAAAACTTCCTCTCTCAAGGGATGTGGGAACAAGCTGACCTAGAGACAACAGCAATGATGTTAAAGTCAGCCAACCGCACAGACCAAGGTTTTCTTTCTGAACTTGATATCAAAAACTTTAATTGCGAACATTTGCAAATCATTAATAATCTCTGGTTACAAAATAGTGGCGGTCATTTTGGTTTTAGTGTGCAAAAGCGAATTTGGCAAATTGTCCGCAGTACATCAGAACCAGATTGGGATGCTTGGTGTCGTTTTGGTGAATGGGTAGGATGGTATGTTAACGAGAAATGGCTGCATTGGAACGATGTTACATTTGACTTGGAGGCGCCTGCTGGACATTTACCGCGCGGTGGTGCATTAATGGGTTGGGGTTTGGGAGACTTTTGGAAAGGTTGTACAAGAATGTCAGCGCTTGTTTACAAAATGGATAATTGTGGCATTGTTGGAGATATTTTATAACCTGGTGTAAATATAAATTATTATCAATTATTTAACTTATAAATACATTGGAAGGACACTTAGATAATGTCAGTTCTATAGCCGTTAGTCCAGATGGTGATTATCTTTTTAGCGCAAGTCATGATAATATAATCAGAGTGTGGGGATTAGAATAAAGGTGCCTGCTCGACTTAACCTTTGAGCCGATGAACGGATACGAAAAACATCGTATAGCTCATTCTGTTGACTGCGCGCGTCGTAAGCTTATGATTAGTTAAAAAATATTTTAAAGTAATTAACTAAATTGTTTCTCAAAGTTCAAATTAATAGTTTAATCTCAGAAGATTCTCCCAATGCTTCATTAACAACAGTCAATTTACCCTGCTCATTCAGCGATAACTGTTGATTAGCATTGAGAAGCTCAATTCCATAAATTGTTCCATCTGGAGCAATATCAACATTCATTTCTTCACTGACTTTAACCGTATTTACTTGTGCTTTTTTTTCTCTTAAATGTATATAAGCAATATTATATCTTGGGTCATAGGTAATTTTCATATACTTTATCCTCTTAAAAATACTTGGCAATAACTGTTATAACCAACCAGTCTTCAGCTTCTTGTACTGCTATAACCTCCACTTTTTTCGTACTGTAAAACTTTCCACTATTATGTTTCTATGCCCAGCGCGCGACAACAACTTTCACTGTACCATCTTGCATAACTTCATCTTCTTCTATTGTAAATCCTTGTTCATGTGCAGTTGCTTTCAATGCATGATAACCGTAGCGCTGCATTAGCTTGTTCATCCACTGTTGATTATATTGATGTCGGTCGTATTCGGAGATTATGGCTTCAAATTGTCCGTCTGCTTGTTGTTTGAAGCCAATATCATTACTGGAGCTACCGATGTATTGGCGCCGTATTATTACTTCTGCTGTTTGTTCGCGCACGTCACCTTCATAGCCATATAGATGTTGTGCGGTTTCGTGAAGTTCAATGTTTTTAAATCCGATATCGGCTAAAGCTGTAACTAATGCGTCACGATTTTTGATTTGGGTTTTGATGCTTGTAAAGTGTGACATAATGTTAGTTGAAATAATGAACCACAAAGGCACAAAGGACACAAAGGAAGATTAGATATACTCAGTCCATTTTAATGGACTTTTACTATTAGCCTTGGATTTGAATCCAAGGCGGGTATATTAAGCCCATCTACCAACAACAACTCTTACTGTTCCATCTTGTAGAACTTCTTCTTCCTCGATATTAAATCCTTGTTGCTGTGCTGTTACCAATAAGTTTTTATGAGCATACTTTTGTGTAATTGAGTTCACAAATTTCTGCTGGTTTACGTTAGCGCCCCAAAAGTCAGCAACGATTTCGTAATTATCGCCACTACGACGAAATCCTAAGTCGTAACCGTTGTTTTGACGAACTACATATTCGGCTTGGGTGGTATCTCCTTCATATCCACGTACTTTGGTGTTGCATTCGACTTTGTAGCCTAGTTCTTGCAATACTTCATGAAGTACTTCGCCGTTTTTGATTTGAACTTTGATGGTTGTAAAGTGTGACATAATTTGTTTTGGATTTTTGATTAATCTACTTCTAACGGGCCAATTCCTTGTTGTATTGAATACTGTTTTAACTCCTCTACTAATTGAATATCGTTTGATGCTGCTCTGGCGCCTGCTTGTGCTGCCCATTGTTTGAGTGCTTCTATTTGCTCGCGCGCTATTGCTGCTAGGGGTACTGTTTGCGATACTGCTTGTAGTATATCCTCGGTGTTAAAGTCGCGGCGATGTCCATTAATTCTTGTGGAAAATGCCTGGTGCATGGCATCGATTATTACTTGCTCGATTTCGGCGCCGCTAAAGTGATTTGTTTCTTTTGCTAGTGATGGCAAGTTAAATTCACGTAAGCGACCTGGACGTAAGCGCTGTAAATGAACTTTAAATATTTCTTGTCGTTCAGCTTCGTTGGGTAAGTTTAAAAAGAATATTTCATCAAACCGACCTTTTCGTAATAATTCAGCAGGTAATATTTGGACGTTATTAGCTGTGGCAACAATAAATACTGGGCTGGTTTTTTCTTGCATCCAGGTAATTAGGCTACCAAAGACTCTGCGTGATGTTCCGGAGTCACCATCAACACCGCTTGTAATGTTACCAAAGGCTTTATCGATTTCGTCTATCCATAATACACATGGCGCCATTGCTTCGGTAAGTTGAATCATTTGGCGCACACGACTTTCGCTTTCACCAACGATACCACCAAATAGGCGCCCAGAATCAAGACGCAATAACGGTAGGCGCCATTCATGAGCAATAGTTTTGGCTGAGAGTGATTTTCCCGTTCCTTGAATACCTACAAGTAACATCCCCTTTGGGTTAGGAATACCATAACGTCGCGCTTCGTCTGTAAAAGCATCTTGACGCATTAGTACCCATTGCTTGAGTTGGTCTAAACCACCAACCCGTTTTAAAGATTCACTCGGAGTAAAAAACTCTAAAATACCAGTTTGGCGAACCGCTTGCTTTTTCTCTTCTAAAACTCCATCTATATCTGTTTCGTTAACTTGTTGTTTAGCTGCTAGCGCTTTTGCCAAAACCCTAGATATACGAGTTCGACTCAGACCTTGACAAGCCTTAACTAACTGCTCGCGCGCTAACCCATCTATATTTAATTTGTCTGGTACTACTAGCTGCTCGATTAAATAATTTATTTCTTGTACACTGGGCAGTGGAAAATCAACTACCGTCAACTCTTGCGTCAACTCGTCGGGAATTTCTAAAGTATGGCTAGTAATAACTATAGTCTTACGCGCGCGCTTTAACTCCCGCGTTAAATTCCGCAACTCCCGTACTATAGGGGC
>NZ_JBXXZH010000347.1:0-8109 GCF_059640475.1 Calothrix sp. CBUCES-K 9914 | reverse complement strand
GTCACCAGCATCACCCAATAAAATATTATTACCTTCTCCACCGTAGATGTTGTCGTTACCGGCGCCACCTGCGATGATGTCATCACCATTAGTACCGTAAAGGTTATCGTTCCCAGCAGTACCTAAAATAGTCGGTTTAACTGGTACAGCTAAGATTAATTGACCACCTTCAACGTTGTTACCATTGAGTGCAGCAGCACCCGTAATGCTATGAGCTTGGATATCAAATAAATAGGAGCTTAAACCCGCACCAGTTCCAGAAACTTCAACGATACCTGAAGATTCCCATTGTCCTTTTATGTTGGCGTTGTTGAATTGGGCACCACCTGCATCTTCATTGAGTGAGAATACGGGTGTAAGACTTTTGTTTGCATAGTTGTATGACCAGATGTAAGCTTCGCGGTTTTCAGCGACCATTAAGGCGCCACCAAACGAAGTTTCATCTTCCTGAATCAATACATTACCGTTTTTATCAACAGCAACGTTGTCATAGCTAGTTCCTTTGCCAGGTCCACCAATTAAAACGGTTTCAAAATTGTTGATTTGTCCAGTAGGGTCGCTAGCATTTAAGCTAAAGCGATATAAACGACCATAAGGATTTTCTGCTTCTTCGGGAGTTAATGCTGCAACGTTGGTAGTACCAGGTTTATTTGTAGTACCAGTAGAAACAAAATAGAAAGTACCAGGGTTACTTGGGTCTTCAGCTAAATCTTCGATGCGTTGGAAGTTAGTGGTTCTTCCAGCTGCATTTACAAAGCTAGAAAGAGCGTCACCTGTTGCAAGTGGTTTACCATCAGCACCAAATACAACAGATTTGTCAACTTTAGTCCAAGTTGCTGTTTTTGGAGTATTTAGAGCAGTTAATTGACTTTCGTTATCGGCACCAGTAACTTTGAGTGCATACAAGTCACCGTTTTTGAAACCGTTGGGGTCTTGAGTAGTTTGTTGCCCAACCCACATGTATAATTCACCGTCTGCGTTGTCTTCTTGGATAAGAAGAACGGTTTTGTCGGAATTTACCGCGCGGTATTGTGAAGCAGAAACTGTGTTTTCTTTAGCAAAGCGACCAACACCATCAAGTGCGAATGCAGTACCATCAGGAGTTACAGCCCAAGCACGACTAGTATTACCACTTTCTTCAGGTGCAAAGTAAATAGGTACTTCTTTACCTGTTGCGTCTACAAAACCTTTATCCGCTAAATAGCCAGAGCAGAAACGTCCAAAGCTTGCTAATGCTGTACCCGCAGCATTTTTGTATAAACCAGTCGTCGTATCTAAGGTATAACTACCTGTACTATCAACAGCAGTTTCAATTAAATTTCTACCACCTATTGCTTTCCAGTCTTTATCAAAAACTAACAAAGATACGCGCGCTCCCTGAATTTTGCCTGGAACAGTAGTGGAAATATCACTGACTGTTGTTGGTCCAAGTTCATGATTGATAAAGACAAAGTTTTTGTCTCCTACTTGGTAAGTTCCAATCCCATCAGGAATACCAGTAAATGCAAATGTTTTAGTTTGACTTGTTGTTAAATTATCGAAACTACCCTCGAGTAAAGGTACTTCGTCACCAACAGTTAGTAAGGGTATTGTTTGGTAATAATTATCACCAGCAACATTTACTACATAAGGTTGTGCAGAACTTTGTCCGTTCACAAGAACCATAGTTTTCCTCTTTTTAAGTTTCTAAAATTTGAACCACTCCGCCAGACTCACTACAATTTAATCAGCGTGGATAAAGGTATTAAATAAAACATTGTAGTTATCCGAGTAAATTGCACTCTTGGTTACAATCTGACATGAGAAAGTTAAGGAAAGAGCAACTTTTGATTAATTTCTTAAGTAAAATGAATTTTACATATTTTTTTTATACTTCCATTAAAAGTATATATACATAAATAAAGTCAATAGAATAGAAACCCGACTTCTTGAAGAAGTCGGGTTTCTGAGGATGTATAAATGTCTAAACTAAGTGGTAAGGAGTAAATTCAGTTGTCGATACGGGCGCTCACGCTCTGTTGAGAAAAATTAACCGAAACGACCAGAAACGTAATCGCGTGTGCGTTCATCAATTGGACTGTTGAAAATTTGAGTGGTGGCACCAAATTCAACCATTTGACCAATGCGACTTTCGTCAGTGGTGAAGAAAGCTGTAAAATCGGATACGCGAACGGCTTGTTGCATGTTATGGGTAACAATTGCAATCGTAAACTCTTCGCGCAACTCGTGAATAAGTTCTTCAACTTTCATTGTCGCGATGGGGTCTAAAGCTGAACAAGGTTCATCCATGAGTAGAACTTTCGGTTTGACTGCTATTGCACGCGCGATACAAAGACGCTGTTGCTGTCCTCCAGAAAGCCCTAAAGCTGATTTGCCGAGTTTGTCTTTGACTTCATCCCAGAGTGCGGCACCTCTAATTGCGGTTTCGACGATTTCATCAAGTTGCGCTTTTGGAACCCATTGGTCGATACGCAAACCGTATGCGACGTTATCATAAACGCTCATCGGAAATAAATTCGGTTTTTGGAACACCATACCAATTTGGCGCCGTAACCGATTTAAGTTAACGCGACTAGAGTAGATATTTTGACTAGCAAATTCCACGCTACCTTTAACCTGAACGTCACCTTCCAATTCACTAATGCGATTGAGGGTTTTGATAAACGTCGATTTACCACAACCACTAGGACCGATAATAGCGGTAACTTGGTTTTGATAAATATCCATTGAAACATTTTCAATGGCTGGTTTCTTCGTTTTAGCTCCGTAGTAAAACGTGAGATTTTTAACTTTGATAGCTGGGATTAATTTATTCATGTTGCCCAAGATATGCGACAAAAATTAACAACACCACTTACTTGTTACTTTGTTCTCTTTTGATTAGTAACTATACGTGAAATAAGACTGATGCACACAACTAGACCGAGTAGAACGATAGAGGTAGTCCAAACTAGTTTGTTTTTCTCTGGCGAAGGGTCGTTATAGAGGTTAAAAATGAGTACTGGTAACGAAGCCGTTGGACTTAATAAGTCAGACGACCAGTCCAGACTAAACAAAGCAGTCAAAATTAGCGGTGCTGTTTCGCCGGCAGCACGGGCTATAGCGAGTAAAACACCTGTAGTAATAGTAGGTATTGCCGCAGTCAATACTACTTTGAACGTAGTTTGAAAACGAGTGCCACCTAAAGCCGCAGAAGCTAGCCGTTGAGCATTAGGAATTAATTTCAAGGCTTCTTCTGTGGTTAGTACAACTACGGGCAGCATAATGACTGACAACGCAAAACCGCCAGCCACAGCGCTAAATGATTTTGTGATGGTAACTACTACACCATAAGCAAATACACCCACAACGATAGAAGGCACACCCGTTAAAATCTTTGTAATAAAACGAACAAAGTTTGCCGCAGGTTGGTTTTGACCAAATTCCGACAAATAAATGCCCGTCATTACTCCTGTTGGGATACTAAGAGCCGAAGCAATTGCTACCATCGTTGCTGTACCGACAATGGCATTACCAATTCCGTTATCAAAAACAGATGTAAAAAACATTGCTGGTCTTAGTCCCGAGTATCCCCTTACTAAAATTTCCCACAAAACGGACAATAATGGAACAACGGCAAGTCCGGATAATCCGAAGGCAAGTCCGTTCATAATATACGTGAATAAGCGGCGCCCAGTCGGTAAAGGATTGCACAATTGGGCCGAAGAAGTTGTATCATTGTCTAATTGTTGATTACCACTCATGCCGTTTTGGATTCTTGATTTTTGATTTTGGATTAGTCATCTGTCATTTGTAATGAGTTATAAGTCATTGGTCATTTGTAATCAGTAAAAAAGTATTATTACAAGAGCAATAAAATACAAGGAACAAACAACAAGGAACAAACGACAAATAACCCTTAGCAGAGAATACTGACAATCAAAAGACTAAATTACTTCGTCTTAACTCCTAACCACCGCACTAATAAATTGGCAGCTATGTTTACGAATAGAGTCAAAGCGAATAAAATTAATGCAAGATAGGTTAAAGCTCCTCTATGTAAGTCGCTGACTGCTTCGGGAAATTCGTTTGCTAACACCGAAGGAATTGTGTATGCAGGTGCCAGTAATGAAGCGCTAATTTGCGCCGAGTTGCCGATTACCATTGTCACAGCAATTGTTTCACCTAGCGCACGTCCTAAACCAAGCATCGTAGCGCTGATGATTCCAGAAAGTGCAGAAGGTAACAAAACTCGGAAAATAGTCTCCCAACGAGTAGCACCCAAAGCCATAGAGGCACTGCGTAATTCTTTAGGCACTACTAATAATACATCGCGTGATATCGCTGCTAATGTTGGCAGAATCATAATAGCTAGAACGATACCAGCGCTCAACATGTTAAATCCTGTTGGGTCGGTATCAAACAACGGTGTCCACTTGAATGCTTTGTATAAACCTTGTTGTGCAGGTAACAGAGCGGGGACAAATACATTGATCCCCCACAAACCAATGATAACGCTTGGAATAGCTGCAATCAGCTCAACGACAAAAGCAAATCCAGTTCTAATGGAAACAGGAAGAAAATTTTCGCTCGTAATCAAAGCAACTGCAATACCAATTGGAAAAGCAAATAATAAAGCAATTGCACTACTAACTAACGTCCCATATATATATGGGAGGGCGCCAAAAGTTTCATTGCCAGTGTCCCAATCAGTGCTGCTCAAAAACCCAAATCCAAACTTACTAACTGCTGGTTGAGCTTGACCAAAAATAATCAAAGTCATCCAAAACAGCACAATAACCGTAATTGCTGCAAATATATAAGCGAAACAAGTAAAGGCTTGATTACTCCAGTAATTTCTTCCACCAGTAACGGTGAGAGCAGAATTTGTATCAACAAAACTTGGAGAGACTGGCTCTGGTGAATTTGCCATGTTTTTGTGAGGGTGAAAATAAATTATCTTCATACAACTAAGGTGGCTTAAGCCACCCTAGATTTGCATTGTTGGTTGTTATTTCAAGCAAGGGTAGGGTCAATTTCCTCTACCCTTTACCGAAAAAATCATCTTATTTAATGCTGTTAACTACGCCCAATACACGAGTTCTAACATTACCAGGAATCGATGTGTAGTTCAGGTCATCGTTGAATTGCTGACCATCTGTTAGTACCCAGTTAATAAACTGTTTAACAGCAGTAGCTTTAGCAGCGTTGGGGTACTGTTTGTAAACCAAAATCCAGGTTAAACCAACGATGGGGTAACCTTGACCTGGGTCGCCGACGAATACGCGGAAGTTGTCGGGGAATTGAACATTTCCTAATGCTGCGTTAGCACCTTGAAGTGAAGGAGCAACAAATTGCCCTTGTTTGTTTTGTATTTGCGCTGTGTTCAGCTTGTTTTCTCTAGCATATTGGTATTCAACATAGCCAACTCCGCCAGAGGTGCGAGATACCAAGTTCGCTACACCAGGGTTGCCTTTTCCTTTAAGGGTGTTGGAAAGTCCTGCCCATTTAGGAGCTCTGCTGGCGCCAACTCTACCTTTGAAGTAACCGCTGATTGCGCTGAGGTGGTTGGTGAAGATAAAGGTTGTACCACTGCCATCAGCACGTACTACTGGTCTGATTGGTGAGTTAGGAAGATTAACGCCGGGGTTGTCAGCTTTGATTTGTGCGTCATTCCAATTGGTGATTTGACCGGAGAAAATAGCTGGCAAAGTTTTGCGCGATAATTTCAAGTTCTGAACACCAGGAAGGTTATAAACAACTGAAACCGCACCACCAGCGGTAGGTACGAGGATTACGCCGTTTTTAACTTTAGCAATTTCAGCATCTGTCATTGCTGCATCAGATGCTCCGAAATCTACAGTCCCACTGATTACTGCGCTTACACCAGCACCACTACCAGTTCCTTGATAGTTAATTTTGAGGTTAGGGAATTTCTTACGGATTTCACGAGCATATCTTTCGTACAAAGGCTGAGGGAAGGTGGCGCCAGCTCCATTAAGTGTCGCCTGTTGAGCTTGAGCTTGAGTCGCTGTTGCAAATAAGGGGGCAACAGCAACAGCAGCAGCAACTACTGAAGTCGCAATTGTACGACCAAAAGTGGTGGTAGAAATTTTCATGTTTCCTCGTGTTTAAAATCTTTTCCTGTTGGAATCGCAGCCATAAATAAACCTACATGCTAACTGGTTAAGATTTATTTAAGTATTTGTGAATGCTAATTTAAACTCTGTTTAAATTTTGCATTTGTAGTTTAACTTTCAATGTTTTATGATATAAATTAACATAAGACCAAAATTAAGCTATATCTTAATAATAATTCGATTAATGTATCAAATAAAGTTGATGAAATTGCCAAATAAATACTACAATTAAGCGTAGCAATCAAGAATATATTATGCTTCATAAAAAAGGATTTATGTAAATATAATCAAATCTATTAAATGTGTAAAAACCCTTTACTGGTAATGCTTTGAGAGAAAATTAATTACCAAAGCATTCGTGCAAATAATTTTGATTTATCAGAATTATAAATTTGGTTTTATTGCTTTTGTATAGTGAATTAACTTCAGGAGCTTTTACTTAGTTTTGATTTGAGTGGATTATCTGAAAACCTGAGTAATTATTGCTTTTAACCAAATTTATGGTCAAATCATATCTATCGGATAACTTATTATCATCTATCCGACAATTATCGCCTTCGATGCTATTACTATCGTTAACTGCACACGGATTGCTGCTATTAATTCCTTTTTCATCATCTCCAGAAGGAAAAATGAATGACGGTAAAGCAGCAATGCAACAGCAGCCAATACTTGTTTCACAGTTAGAATCAAACCAATTATTCAGCAACAACAAATCACTTGTCAAGCAAAAAGACTTAATTAGCACTTTAGAACCCACTAATAACCCGCAATTTACAGCCCAGTTGCCTCATATACCATCAGATGTAATAGTGCAACAGCTATCTATCCCATCTGTTCAAGTGACACCAACTGTGGTGCAAACTGTGGCGCCAAGGGAACCTAGTTTAAATGTGTCTGCCTCACCTAAAGTATTAGAGCAAATCACCGACCCAGTTGCAGCAGTTGTTGTTGCTCCCGAAGTTACTCCATCTATTACTCCATCTATTACTCCAAAAAGTTTACCCAAAAAGCAGAATTCCTCACGTGCGGTGCGAAGCAAAGCTAAAGTCAAAACTTCAGTTGTTCCATCAATACGAACAGAACCAGTTATGACAAGTACGGCATCTGCTACACCAAGCGCGCGACCCGAACCTTCTTTAACCGAAGAGGAAAAAGAAACGTTTGACGATGTTTTTGTCAAACTTGACGAAGAACTAAGTTTAAGTAAAGAATTCTATCTATCTCAAGAGGAGAATTTTACAGCCACCCCAGGAACACAGAATATTTATGGAACTGCCATCGGTAAAACACCAGAAGAAATAGCTAAAGTTGTAAAAAGTAAATTAGAAGCGCAGGGTTTTAAAGCATCTCAAGTTAACACCTATGGAGGTGGATTTGTTTACACAGTTACAAAAAACAAGTTTACCCAATATATTACTTTTACTCCTAATCTGGAAGCAACGGGAACAGTTATCATCACCTGGACAACTTCTCCACCTCAGTTAAATTAAAGAACAGGAAAAGTAAATTAAAGAAAAGTAAATTAATGTTTGTAATTCGTCAAGTATGGTAGACTCGATTGCAAATGTCGCAGATGGCAGATATAAGCGCTGCTGATAAAAATAATGAAGCTTGTCAAGTATAAATTCTTGCTTTTTATTTCATTTAATTGCTTCTTCGCAGTGGACACTGCTGGCGCCCAAATTGTTCCAGATGCAACTCTACCAAACAACTCTACTATAACTCAAACTGGTAACACCATTACTATAAATGGTGGTACACAAGCTGGAAGGAATCTTTTTCATAGCTTTGAAAGATTTAACATTCCTACAAATATAGAAGCTATTTTTAATACTGAGGCAGCACAAAACATTATCACGCGCATTACAGGAAGTAACATTTCACAAATAGATGGACTGATATCGACTACCAGTAAAGCCAATGTCTTCTTGATTAACCCTAACGGTATTATATTTGGTGAAAACGCGCGTCTGAATATTGGCGGTTC
>NZ_JBXXZH010000346.1:0-8189 GCF_059640475.1 Calothrix sp. CBUCES-K 9914 | reverse complement strand
TGCTCCAAAAACGTTTTCCAAAGCGAGCAAAATGTCATCGCTCTCCTTAATAATACGTCCATCTAGCTCGATTGCGGGGAGCATTCCTGATGGTACTTTGCGTTTATACCAACTTTCTTTCTCCCCATAGCAGAACATTGTTACTTTTTCGATGCGGTAGGGGATTTGTTTTTCTTCTAACCATAGCCAAACTTTTTGACAGTAAGGACACCAGGCGTGGTTATCACGGTACAGTGTTACCCGCACATCAGATTCGGGTTTCCCAAACAAACGCAACGTAGCTCTTGAGTTGGTGGAACCATTGACTGTATCTATTTGATAGTTCGTGAGGGTTTCTAGTTCTTGCCAGCTTAGGGGTGCAGTAGCCATAGAATAAATTGCATAAGACCTTTCTTGACTTTACAATATTGCAGGAATCTAAACGAAAGGAATCTTAAGTTAAGTGGAGTTTAATTAGAGCATTGGCAATTGCTTCTGGGTTAAGAACTTCAACAGCGGCATTTTATTCGACGGCAGCTTTTGGCATTCCGTAAACAGCACAGCTTTCTTGATTCTGAGCAATTGTATGCCAACCAAGCGCGCGCAGTATGTTGTAGAGACGCGATATATCGCGTCTCTACATTTAGGTATTTTTCACAAATCATGTAGGACTGCTATACGTAGTAATTTTCATTTTTTGCATAAGTCAGTAGTGGTCAGAGATAGATAGAAGTGTAAGAACGAATACCAAGCATAGGAAATATTATGAATATCAGTGGCGCCAGACGACATATTTTAGATGCAGTCACAACAGGAGTTATTAGTGGAGTCATGACTTTGATTCTGACGTTAGGAAGTATTATAGGAATCAAAGTTTTAGGTTTTAGTACATGGAATCTAATTGATGTCGCTTTAGTCTTTGGCTTCACCTATGGAATATATAAAAACAGTCGTGTTTGTGCTGTATTAATGTTAATTTACTTTACTGGAAATCAAATCTTTTTTGCTGTCACCATAGGCAAACCAGCATCTTTTTTAAGTTATATGTTTATCTACTTCTTTTTTCAAGGTACACGCGCGACTTTTGCTTACCATAGATTATTACAAGAAAAATCAGCTATTCATTTAGAACACCAGTATTCCCAAAGCTAAATTATCATAGCATTTTTTAACCAAGTAAGCTACAAATTAAATTACTAAAACAATGAGTGGAACGGGCATCCCTGCCCGTCATTCTGTACCACTGGAAAACAGTAATTGTTGCAATACACAAGCTACCACGCACAAAAGAAACGCTATAGTACTTTCTCTTTAAACGCAATGCTACACAAATCAATCCGTTACATCCGTTTTCATCCGTTGCCAAAACTGCATAACTCCAACTGAGCGAGAAGTAAGTAATTATATAGACATCACAAAGGCAGAATAATGAATTATATTGATAATCATTATTATCTTCAGGTGCAACAGGTAGAAAAAACCTGGTTTAACAGAAAACACTAGTGATAAATTTCCTTTACCTTTAGGGGTTGCTTACTGGCGCCTGCGACATATTAATGATAATTTTATAAAAGAGATTACGGGAGTAGAAATTAATTCCTACATGGTTCAACATCTGCTCAAACAGCATATTATTACCCCAATCCCTAATTTATGGATGATTGGTATTGCCGCGTTTTTTGGTAAAGCAATACAAATAATACTTATAATTAACAAGCACCAGTATAAAAAACGTGGTAATATACTTTTACTTACATCACTTGTAACTGTAGTAGCTGCCTACCTATTGCTCTCAATGCAAATGTATATATCGGCAAATATTATAGCGCCTATACTTTTACCGTCCATCGCTTTCTCGATTTATGTAAAACCAAGTTTAAAAAGTTAAATGATTTTAACAAAATATCTATTTAGGACGGGCAAGGATGCCCATTCCACAAGATATTTTTGTTACTTTTGCACGCTAACTCCTACAAAACCAGCCTGCTCTATGGCGTTTTGCCCTTGGTCTGTAAGTAACAGTTTGGTATAGGCTTCACCTGCCTGCTGTTCTCGACCTTTGTTTTGCTTAATAATTACAAACAATTTAGTAGTTATTGGATAGCTACCATTCTTAATTGCTTCAGTATTAACCTGATTGCGTTGACTTGGGCACTGCTGTGAAGAGACTAACGGTTGGCGATAAGGAGGAATTAGTTCGGTGTTAGTGCGACCTAATGGCAAAGCTTTTACTGTACATTGAGGCACTACTGCACGGGCAGAAGCATAATATATACTGCCAGGGGTTTTGCTAACTTGGCGCAGCGCTTCTGTGGTGGAGTTAACATACTGCACATTCGAGTTAAGCACTTGGTTATTTACGTCAAAGTTGGCGATTACTGTATCTGCGTCTTCTGGACGCTGCGAGAAAGGGGTGATGGGTAAGTTTGGTCCACCCACTTGTTTCCAGTTAGTAATTTGCCCTTGATAAATCTGTTGTAATTGCTCAATTGTTAAGCCCGGTACGTTGAGAGAAGGGTTGACGACGACTGCTATGCCATCAATGCCAATTTGATGTTGCGATAATGTGAAACCACGAGAATTGGCTGTCGCGTATTCGTCTGCTGTGAAGGGACGGGCTGAGTGAGCGAAGTCTAATTGACCATCAAGTAACATGCGAATACCTGAGCTAGAACTAGGGCTACTCTTATTTGGGTCTACATAGCGCAACTTTAGTTCAGGACGCGCGTTTTGAATTTGAGAATCTACTAATTGACGAATAGGCGCCCAAGCTGTACTGCCACCATAGTTGAATGAGCCAGGTGGAACGGAGGCAATTGTTTGAAAAGTTGATGTAGCATCAGTAGCGGTGTTTAAGGTTTGACCGGAGGAAGAGTCAGCACTGGTGCTAGTCATGCGCGGCTTTAGGAGCCACCAGAACAGTCCACCAATAACTATAATTGTTAACACTTTACCGATGATTAGACCTCTAAGAAAAAGTGCGGTTTCCCCGTTAATTAAAGGTTTTTTTTGGTTTACAGCCATATTACGTTTGATATCAAGGTCTTAAAAGGAATAACTTGGTGATAAAAACAGGTATATTAGGGAACAGAACGAATTTATTGCCCACATTATAAAGTGGCGCCAGGGCAAAAACATCTAGCATTAGGATAGATTAAATAATCATATTGTTAATTAAAATACGACTAATGGTATACTTTATAACGTTAAGCGTTTCGGTGAAATCCTTGGAGTGGGCATGTTAGTTCGAGGTAAGACATTTTGGGAGGGGGATTGAATTTGTTGGTCAATAACGAATATTCTGGAATGAAAAAATATATAGATTAAGGCTGCTACTATTACACTAGTGATAGCACCGAGGCTTAACCCAAACAGCACAATAGAGTTTTTTTTAGGTGGCAACGAAGAGTCGAGTGGTTCAAGCTGGTATAGTGTCGGTTCTAGGAGTTGTTGTGTAGCTTGCTGCTGCCTTGGGTAATCAGTTATATTTTCAGTTATAGTTTGTGATTTTTGACTTGATAGTTGCTGCACAGCTTCTAATGCCTCAATAGCTGAGTAATATCGCTCCCGAAAATCATATCGGGTCATTTTGTCTATAATATATGCCAGTTCAGGACTTACCTGTACCAAATGGCGCCAGAGAATTTCAGCAGTGTGTTCGTCTTTTTGCACTTGATCTGGCTTTAACCCTGTCAAGGCTTGAATTCCAATCATGCCCACAGCATAAATATCACTACTAAGTTTTGGATTACCTGAAGCCTGTTCGCTGGGCATATAGCCAGGAGTACCCACTATTACAGTAAAATACGTTGTTTCCTTTGTACTCACCACGCCAGTTCCAATTTGCTTAATTGCCCCAAAGTCAATCACAACAAGCTTGCCATCGCTTTGGCGCCGGATTATATTGCTAGGTTTGAGGTCGCGATGAATGACGTTATGTTGGTGGACGAACACTAATGGTTCTAAAATACCTTGTAATAGGTCAATAACATAAGCTTCACTTGACTGCTGTTGAGGGGCTAGTTCTTCGCTCAAAGGATGACCCTCAATCAATTGCTGAACTAAATAGAATTCCTGATTTTCTTGAAAGTGAGCTTGCAGTTGAGGAATTTGGTCATGAGTTCCCAAGCGATGTAATAGTTGTGCTTCCGAGTCGAATAGACGTTTGGCTATCTTTAAAGTCTTAGGGTCACATTTCAGGGGCTTAAGTTGCTTGACGACACATAAGCTGTGAAAAAGTTTGATATCCAAAGCAATATAAGTATGACCAAAGCTACCTGCCCCTAGACTTTGGACGATTTTATAACGTTGGCCTAGTAATCGACCTAACATAGTTATATATAAGTATTAAACTACTCTCACTAAGAGCGTATCTAAAAATGAGGGTAAATTTATCATATTTTACGAAATTGCCCACTGGTTCTACAACTCCAGTAATGAACACTGGATGTATTCCCACTTACCTGTCTGTACCATAGGCGTGCAGCTTGGGCGCCCATCACTAACCGCTCACTTCTCCTTGTTGCGATTAGGCTTTTGATTCTCTAAGGAAAATTGTGATTTTTGAATTTAAGCACAAATGATGTACGCTAATATTGTTTTAAGAGCAATTACCAAAACCTCAAATTATCGAAGCTGATAATTGGGTAATCAACAACTTTGGTGAAGTTATGTTAGTCCCTTCTGCACCAAATAAGGCGCCTGGGGACTTCGTTACTTCCACAGCCTGTCCACCATAAATTTTACATAACCAAAAAGATTAATAAAACAAAAGTAAAATAATTATGGTAGCACCATTGACATAATATGAAACGCTGGATTTTTACCGCTGTCTGCTTATTGCTAATTTGTCCTAAACCAGCTTTAGCGCAAACTACTATCACAGTAGATGCATTGGATAAACCTTTGCAAATCAAAGGTTGGTTGAATGAAGAAAATACCCTCATAGGTAGTATACGTCTTTCTGCTCCAGCAACAGTAGAGCAGTTTACATTTCTTGCTTCTGACTTGAAACGTCAAGAAGGTTCGGAAATAATCAGGCGCCAGAATGTATCGTTTATAGGTGAAACTAAACTAACTGCTGCGATACCCAAAGATTTCCAAGTAAAAATAAGCAACCCACAATTGCCAGGAACGTATAAAGGAAAAATTGAAATACGACTTCCTAATCAAACACAAATTATTAATATAAATGTATTAATCAAAGTTAGACCAAAACTGGCGCCGTTACGAGGAAACGAGCAAGTACAATTACAATTAACTCAATGCGATTGGTGGTTAGATTGCTCTTTAGCACATTTAGTATTTCCAAAAAGTGCTTTCTTGCAAACTTGGGACTTAGCTTTCGACAACAACGAAGATGCAACTATAACAGTAACTAGTGCAGAAGTATTATTAAAAGGCGAACAAACAGCTTATCAATTAAGTAACAACCAAATCAAAGTACCCAAAATCCCTCAAACTTTAAAAGCCGACCAAATAGTTAAATTACCTTTACAATGGGATAGTACTAAAATACCTTCTGACCGTTACACAGGAGCAGTTTATTTAACTTTAGAAGGAGCGAGAGAACGTTTAATTGTTCCAGTCAACTTAACTATGCGAATAGCTCCCTTAGTACCACTTTTAGTACTATTCTTAGGAATTATTTTGGGTAGATTAATTAAATACATGCAAGAAAAAGGAATTCCCCAAGCAGAGGTATTCGGTAAAATCAAACAATTAGATAATCTTATTGCTTCGTCAAACCTTGAAGATCAAAAAATATTGATTCCAATGTTATCTAAAGCCGAGCAATTAGTACAGCAGATCAAATTGGAAGCTGCAACAACCGAAATAGAAAAAATTACTGCGCGTTACGAATGTTTACTTTCACTACGTACAATCGAGCAAAAATTAGAACCATTCAAAACGCATCCTCAAGTCAAAGGTGACAAAGGCATACTTCAAAAAATAAACAATATTCGGATGCAAATTAGTTTATCTCAAGACGAACAAGCAAAAGAATCACTCGACGATTTACAGCAAGATATTATTAAATTACAGCTTCCTTTACAAATGGGGTCTCTCCAGGCGCCGTTTAATTTAACAGAAATAGTCAAAGGTGTGAAAGATGCAGTTGTCGCTGTTAGTGGCGCCGCACATCATAACGTCAAACAACCAGTAGATAAATGGGTATTGTGGTCACAAAAAGCACTAATATTCCTATCTGGTGCCAAATTTCGCACTCAAGTTACCTACTGGTTCGCTCAACCATTATTTTCTCTAGCGCTATTACTTAGTTTATCACTAGTCGGGTTGCGTTCATTGTATATGCAAAAGGGAGCAACATTTGGCGCCGACCCCTTCTCAGATTATTTAGGATTACTAGTTTGGGGGTTTAGTGCCGATGTCGCAAGTCGCACCTTAAGTAATTTAACAGGTGCCGACGAAAACAAGCAGTAAATTCGTAGGTTTGGAAGTCCCTAACACGAAGAATTGGGTGTAAATACTTTAGGTTTTTCAATCGAAGAACGTTAATATTAAACTACTCTAGCAACAATAATTTTTAATTATCCCGGTAACTTTAACGCCCCGGGATTTTTTGCTTTGCTTTGTTTAGGGTGGACTCGAATTATAACATCTTAACATCTTTACGTCATCTACTAAAAGTATGAAATTATCTTATGTATAAAGATAGATTCATAATGATACACTTCTAAGTAAGCTACTCACATCAAATTACCGATGGGAATTGTCACTTTTTATATCTGACTAAGTAATACATCAAGGTGAAGCCCGAAAAATTTATGGATGTAACCTGGCTACTGGCACAAACTATACAACCAAATCAACCAGTTGAACCAAGACAAGCACTAGATAATAGTGTAGACTACATGGGACGGTTGTTTGCACAGTTAGTAAATTTTTTACCAACGTTGCTTGCAGCAATAGCAGTCTTGTTAGTTGGTTTATTAATTGCTGCGGTTGTAAGAGCAATTGTACGAGGACTCCTCAATCGTACTGATGTTGATAACCGCATGGCTGCTGCTATTTTAGGTCGTACTGACCAAAGAGATTTACCCAAGGTTGAGACGGTAATTTCAAACTTTGTCTTTTGGGTTATTGTCATAATAACGATTGTCGCTGTCTTACAAACACTCAATTTGCAGGCTGTCTCACAACCTCTAAATACTTTCCTCAATCAAGTTTTAGGATATATTCCTAAAATAATTGGTGCAGTTATACTATTTGGTGTTGCTTGGGCAGTTGCAAGTGTTGTCAAGCTCATAACAACACGAGGGTTACACGCATTAAGAGTTGATGAGCGTTTGAGTACACAGTTAGAAGACCGTACACCAGAAAGTCAAAATCAATTATCTTTAAGCGAGACGATTGGTAATGCACTTTACTGGTTTATCTTTTTACTGTTTTTGCTGCCAATTCTGAATACATTGGAGTTAAATCAAGCATTACTCCCTATACAGAGTTTAATTACGCAAGTAATTTCAATTTTGCCAAATATTCTTGCTGCGGTGTTAATTGCTGCTGCGGGTTGGTTGCTTGCTAGTATTGTCAGACGAATCGTCACTAACTTGCTTGCTTCTGCTGGAAGTGACCGTTTAGGCGCCCGATTTGGTTTACGGCAAACAACTGCAGGACAATCACTGTCAGGAATTATTGGCACAGTTGTCTACATATTAATACTGATTCCGTTTGCGATTGCAGCACTAAACGCTCTAAGAATAGATGCGATTTCTGTACCAGCAATTGCGATGCTGCAACAAATCCTCAATGCGCTACCCTTAATTTTCACGGCAGCAATTATATTAATAGCTGCTTACTTTTTGGGTAGATTTGTGTCTGAACTCGTTACCAATATTCTTACGAGCATTGGTTTCGACAATATTTTTTCTGTTTTAGGCATACCGACCAGAAGAACAAGAACAACTACCGTCCAACCATCTACTCAACCAGATGCGACGAGGGTGGCAAGCACAACCCGCACACCATCTGAGATTGTGGGTATTGTAGTACTTGTTGGTATAATGCTATTTGCTACCGTAGCAGCAGTTGATGTTTTAAATATTCCAGCATTAACGGCGTTAGTTAGTGGTTTAACTATAATTTTTGGTAGAATTTTAGCAGGATTAGTGGTATTTGCCGTCGGATTATTTCTGGCAAATTTAGCTTTCAGTATCATTACCGCTTCTGGTAATCGTCAAGCTTTA
>NZ_JBXXZH010000345.1:0-8216 GCF_059640475.1 Calothrix sp. CBUCES-K 9914 | reverse complement strand
GAACTGCGAATTGCGAATTGGAGGTGACGTAGTAGGTTTTAGCTTAACTTGACGCTAATGGCAGGGACGCCCATTCCACAAGATAGTTCCACAAGATAGTTAGTTAAATTGTCCGGATAGCAACGATAACAGAAGAAGACGTATATATTACCCGGTTGTTGGCGCCTATCGCCAGATAGCTTGTGATAACACGAGTAATGTGCTTACATTATGTCTCACTTATATGGATTAGATACAGTCTAAAAATCTTGTACAAACTTTTCCGGAAAGTAGAGTTAAGATTATGTATCTAGTGTATAGAAGAGTGCAAGGGAGTAAGTCTGTGCTGTTTTATTAAGGTTGGGTAACTTAATTGGTTTTCTAATACTTTTGTGACAAATAATTTTTATTTGACGATAGCTAGGTTATAATGTAACATAAATAATACATAGATTGTAAAAATAGACGAGGTGCCTACTTATGAGAATGAAGCGATGGGAATCCCCTCGTAGAGAGGGGAGAAATGATAAAGGTCGAGGTGGTTCTGCTCGACAACGCCAACTGAAAAAACAACAGCAGATGCTACGAAAGCGACTTAAAGAACAAACTAAGCAAAACAATCAAAACAAAAATAACGATTATAGAAGGGGGGAGAAAGATTATTCTTCCCCCCTTTTTTTGATTATGTAAAAATTTAGCTGTATCTCTTAATAAAATCACAACTGGTAAATAAGTTAAATAAATACTTAAATTCTACTTAACACTGTTTATTTTTTTACATGATGTTGTTATGCTGTAATAGCGGTTTTACAGGTTTTTCAAATTATTTTCAAACTTATAATATGTTTCTATTGTAAAATTCGCAACACAATATATTGAAAAGTTAAATTATATACAAAAATAATAATAAATAAATATAAATATAATGTAAAGTTACACAAAAAAACGGAGAAAGTTTTTTTTTGTGAGTAAAGTAATATACAATGTTCTTAATGAAACTATTACCAGGGATACAGAAAATTTACTGAGAAGCGATTGCATCTCCATGTGTGGACTCACGATAATTTCCTCGCTTAAAAAAGTAGTAGATAATACTTACTTTTTTCAAGGCTTGGTTCGCTTCGATTTGTCTATTTACCTTTACACAAGGAGTTTGGTTATGGTAGCAGAAAAGTTTCTGCCTACTAAAAAAGTTCTAGATTTCCCTATTACCGCTTTAAAGCTTGATGAGCAGGTACAAACGATTGTAAATTGGGGTATCGCGCGCGAGAGTAAGACAGTTTGTGTAGCAAATGTACACATGCTGATGGAAGCGCATTGGAATCCTGAGTTTGGAAATGTTCTTAAAGGCGCCGACATTGTGACTCCAGATGGTATGCCTTTAGTTTGGATGTTGCGACTTCAGGGTGCCCGATATCAAGACCGGGTAGCAGGGATGGATATTATGATGTCACTGTGCAGATTAGCTTCAGCTCAAAATGTCAGTGTCTTTTATCTCGGTTCACAAACTGAAGTTCTTTCACGAATGCGGAAACGCTTGAACAAAGAATTTCCTTCTTTAAAAATCGCAGCAATGGAACCTCTGCCTTTTCGTCCCTTGACAGAAGCTGAGGATCAAGCACTGATTGATAAAATTCATGCTTCAGGCGCCAGTGTGGTGCTTGTATCTTTAGGTTGTCCAAAACAAGAAAACTGGATGGCTCAACATAAAGGTAAAGTCCAAGCTGTGATGATTGGATTAGGTGGTGTTTTCCCTGTGTATGCAGGAATTCAAAGACGGGCACCTCGTGTGATTCGTGAAATGGGATTTGAATGGCTTTACCGTTGGGTACAAGAACCACGACGACTTTGGGAGCGCTATACAAAAACAATTCCTCCATTTATTTGGCTTGCTGTCAAACAATTAGTCACGGATAGAGGTGTTGCACAAATCTATCTTGATAGCAGAAGCGATTAAAGCTTTTATAATCAATTATGTTTCAGAGCGCATGATTATAATAGTGATGGTTTGCATCAAATCACGCGCGTCATTAAATCGAATTCAGGAGTGAAATTCTAGATAAACTGTTGCTCCTGTATTAAACGCTCGTTACAAAGTTAAAACTAATTTGTAAGGTGCGAAGTCCAAGGCTTAACGCACCTACAATCTATCTTTAAATTACTCTTAAATTACAATTAATTCACTTTATATTCTACGCTTGTAGAATATAAAGTGAATTATATGTACTTTTACAAATAATTTTTTTATATTATAAAGTTACGGTAATAAATTCATAAAGGTTCCAATATGTGTAAAGCAAACTACGTAGAATATTATACAGTGTCTATATGATTGAGTCAGAATGCGACAAATAAAGCGTGTCATCCTCCTTGGGAAAGGCATTCTTTATTAAGATTCAAATATAATCTCCCAAATATCTTTTAGCTAAGTCAAGCATCTACCGTATATGATTGATACAAAAGAAATCTAAAATAATACTGATTTCATCTTTGATATCTCGTAATAGAAACAAACCAGGTATATGTAATCCTAAGTCATACATTATTGAAATCAACAAGTAATAAATTAATTCTCACGATTTGTTGTGGGTAAATTTATTTGGGGATACTAAAAAAAGTTATTAGGGTCGCGAGGTTATTCAGCAATGATTATAAAATACACGAAAGTCATTAACAGTTATCACTATGCAGTCAAAAGAGAACTTTGAAGAAATAGATTTTCAAAAATATTGGCTTGTCCTGCAACGTCGTTGGTTACCAGCACTAGGAATTTTTTCATTAGCCGTGGCTGGTTCATCGGTAGCTGCACTATTATCAAAGCCTACATATGAAGCACAAGGAACTCTGCTTATCAAAACAGATCGCACTTCATCATTAACTGGTGTAGGAGAAAATGTCGGAAAGCTTGATGCTCTAACTAATGCTAACAACCCATCAGACAGCCAGGTAAGAATAGCGACTTCTGTTCCAGTTATAGAGGAAACTATCAACTCACTTCAGCTAAAAAATGATAAAGGTAAATTACTAACTTATAGAGAATTAAGTTCAAAAATTAAGGCAGAAAGCATCAAAGGAACCGATATTTTACAAATTAGCTACGCAGATAAAGACCCAAAACTAGCCGCTCAAGTAGTTAATAAAGTTGTTGATACTTACATTAAAAGTAATATCAAGGTAAATCGAGCTGAGGCAGTTTCTGCACGTAAATTTATAATGCAGCAATTACCTAACTCTGAAAGATCTGTTAAGCAAGCAGAGTCAAACTTGCGTAGATTTAAAGAAGAAAACAAAATAATCGTTTTGAAAGAGGAAGCATCAGCAGCAGTAACAATTATTTCTAAACTGGATAATGATATTTCTGAAGCTCGATCTCAACTAACTGAAATAACTGCTCGTTCGCGAAGCATACAAAATCAAGCCGAGATAGATTCACAGCGAGCTGTAAAATTTGCAGCTTTGAGT
Organism: Calothrix sp. CBUCES-K 9914; assembly: GCF_059640475.1. NCBI lineage: Bacteria > Bacillati > Cyanobacteriota > Cyanophyceae > Nostocales > Calotrichaceae > Calothrix > Calothrix sp. CBUCES-K 9914. Next base: position 4,775 of record NZ_JBXXZH010000345.1, on the reverse strand, counting down.
CAAGCAGAAGGAATTCAGAAATTATTAGCTCAATTTCAGGAAGCGCAAAGTCAACTTGCGGTTGAGAAAACACGCTTGCAGCCTACACATCCCACAGTTCTGAACTTGCAGGAAAAAGTAACAGCTCTTGATCAACTGCTCAAAGAGCGTATCGCGCAAGTTGAAGGCACTACTCAACAAGTAAATATAGGAAATTTGCAGATTGGAAAAATACGGGAGGAATTAACAACCGATTTTGTTCGCTCTGAGGCACAACGCATTGCTTTAGAACAAAAAATTGGTGAACTATCGAAAATACGAGCCGGGTACATACGCAGAGGAAACATCTTACCTCAGTTGGAACAAATTCAACGAGAACTTGAGAGGAAACTAGACGCAGCTCAAAAAACCTACGAGACACTCTTGACAAGATTCCAAGAGGTTCAGACGATAGAGAACCAGAATATTGGTAACGCGCGTATAATATCTTCCGCTATAGTTCCTGATTTTCCAAAAGGCCCTGGAAGAAAAATAATTTTAGGAGGCGGTGTAGTCGCAGGTGCTTTACTCGGTATTATGGCTGCTTTTGCTTTAGACCTAACAGATAGATCGCTTAAGTCGGTCAAAGAAACTAGAGAACTATTTAAGTATACTTTGCTAGGGGTCATTCCTAATTTAGGCAAGTCTGACAACTTAATTCCTAGGGTAATTGGCAGGGATATGCCGATGTTCCCGTTGGGTGATGCCTATCAAATGCTACAAGCAAATTTAAAGTTTTTGAATTCGGATAAGAAGTTAAAGTCAATCGTAGTTACAAGTTCAGTTTCTAGAGAAGGAAAGTCTGAGGTTTGCACGAACTTAGCTGTTGCATTAGCTGAGGTTGGGTATAAAGTATTACTAGTTGATGCAAATATGCGTCATCCAGTACAGCAACATATCTGGAACTTAACAAATGTAGTTGGTTTAAGTAATCTAATTATTGATGAAGTAACTCTTAGTGCTGCTGTTAAAGAGGTAGCAACAAATCTTTATGTCTTACCTTCTGGAGTTTTACCTCCTAATCCAGTTGCGCTGCTTGATTCTAGTCGGATGGCATCTTTAGTCAATGTTTTTACAAGCAATTATGACTATGTAGTTTTTGATACTCCACCCCTAGCAGGTACAGCAGATGCTTCTGTTTTAGGCAAGCTGACTGATGGAATTTTATTAGTGGTGAATCCGGAAGTCGTTGACGCTTCAAGTGCTAATACAGCAAAAGAGTTTTTAACCCAGTCGAGTCAAAAGGTTTTGGGTATTGCAATCAACGGTGTAAATGTCAAGCGTGAACCTGATAGCTATTTCTACTACACTAATTCAACAGAAAATGATTCAAAGTTAAAACAATTACCGGGCAATAAATCAGCTGCATTGAAAATAGAGAGATAGATAAATCTAAATAAGGCTTTATCTAGCTAATAAAAATCAGTCAGTATCTTGATTTTTTTGTAACATTTATTATTTAATAGGAGTAACTAATTTCAGTGTTTAAATATCTCTCAAAAGTTCTATACATCATAGGTGAAGCAAAAAGAAGCTTACTCTTACTAGTTATAGTATTTACAGTAGCTTCTTTGCTAGAAACTTTAGGTGTTGGACTTATCGGACCATTTTTGAATATATCTTCTAATCCGGAGTCTATTCAGAAAACCGCTTCACTCAATTTTGTGTACACACAACTAAACATAGAGTCTAATAGCCATTTCATCTTTCTATTTGGACTTATTATTATTTTTGTGTTTTGCATAAAATCATTGATATATTTTTTAGCTAGACTGTACATCGTCGAGTTTAGCTTTGACCAGAAAAGTATACTTATCTCTAAACTGCTACATACTTATCTAACGGTTCCCTACACATTTCATTTAACTAGAAATACAGCTAGCATCATTAAAAACGTGATTTTAGAAACGGAAGCATTTACTCATTTTTGTATGCTGCCGTTGCTAAATTCTGTTGCAAATTTGACAGTTACAGCCATTTTACTGCTGTTGCTTGCAAAGACAAATTTGCTACTTTTGGTGATGATGCTGGGAGTTATTCTTCCCATCGTATTACTATTCCAACGATTTGGGAAAAAATTTAGTAAGTGGGGTGAAACTATGTCCCTAACTTATCAAGAGATGGTGCAAATAATCAATCATAGTTTAGGAGGAGTTAAAGAAACACGTATTATTGGCTGCGAAGATTACTTTGAACACCAAATGGCTCAACAAAGTCAGATGCATTCAAGAGCAGCTACTTTGTATTTCGGCGCCGACTTATTACCACGTGTTTTAATTGAAACGTCTCTGATTATATTTATAGTACTTTTTGTCTCAATATCTCACATCTTATTTACGGATAGTCAGCAGAATTTAACTTCGGTGTTAGCTGTTTTTGCTGTAGGTTCGATTCGTTTAATACCTTCAGCAAGCCAATGTGTACAAGCAATAGCTCAAATGAGAAGCCATGTACATTCTATAGATGCGCTTTATCTTGATCTTAAAGAAGTAGAAAAGCAGAGCAAAAAATCATCAGGTATAACCTTAAATAAAACTCGATATAACAAATTTCAGCCTTCATTAAATCCAACTATGTCTTTTTTTGACAAAGTTGATTTGATGAACTTAACTTATTGTTATCCGGGAATTTCTAAGCCTGCTATTCAGGATATATCTTTTAGACTTGAAAAAGGTAAATCTATTGCTCTAATTGGTAAATCCGGCGCCGGGAAGACAACATTAGTAGATGTGATTTTGGGACTTTTAGAACCTGACAGTGGAGATATCCGTGTCGATAATGTCTCTATATATGAGAATGTTCGCGCGTGGCAAAATTTGATTGGATATATTCCTCAGTCTATTTCTCTAATAGATGACACAATCAAACGAAATATAGCTTTTGGCGTTCCAGACGATGTTATTGACTCAAACAAACTTCGCAACGCAATTAAGGCTGCTCAACTAGAAGAACTAATTGAACAGTTGCCAGATGGCATTTATACTTCTGTTGGTGAAAAGGGGGTGCGTTTATCTGGTGGTCAGCGACAGCGTATAGGAATTGCACGAGCATTATATTTCGAGAGAGAAATTTTAGTGTTGGATGAAGCAACATCTGCTCTTGATAATGAAACTGAAACTCTTGTAACACAAGCAATTCGGTCTTTAGCTGGCACAAAAACAATGATTATTATCGCTCATCGTCTCTCAACTGTTGAGCATTGTGACCAGATTTATATGCTAGAGAAAGGGCGTATCGTTAAATCAGGTAGCTATAAAGAAGTTGTACAGAAAGTTTAAATACTTATAAGCCTTTAAAGTTAACAATTGTAAATTAGTATTTTTACCAGTTATGGAAATAGCTAAAAAACTGTATCACTCACTATTCTCATATCATATTCGTGGTCAAATTAAACTAGGATTATTGAATATATTCAGAAAATTAAAGATTTTATCTATACTAAAAAAATTAGGTTTTTTAACTGCTAATGGCTATCTAAAGATCAATATTGATAATGCAGAAGAAGTTTTAGACGTAGTTAATGGATGTACTAAAACTTATAAAATTACAGAAGAGATTGTAACTGGGGCTGCTAATTATCTTCCTGAACAGTTTTTAGATGATATACAGCCATTTACTACAGTAGCTGAGACTGTTTTAATTGATACAACAGATTGTGGCTTTTCTTTTCGTAATAATCACTTGCTAGATAAAAACTTGAATGTAATTGGAGGATATAGAATAGAGTTTAATAATTTACCTATATACATACAATCTCTTTCTAAAGTAAATAAGCTCTCTGGAACGGTAGCATACTTATCCGACCCAGAACCATCAAATTACTATCACTGGATGTGCGTAGCGCTGCCACTTCTGAGGTTTTATAAAAATTTTTATAACTTAGAAGATATTGATTTTGTCTATGTCGGGCAATTTCCGCTATCTGGTTTTCATAAAGAAACCTTAGCGCGAGCAGGTATTTCAACGACACAAATAGTACAAGAAGCTTGTATAGCCGATAGACTATTAGCAGCTATTGGTAGTCGATTTATCGGTGTAAATGACCCTATTAGCTTAGAATCGTATAATTTTACTAGAAATCTGTTTCAAGATGAATGGCAGAGGAAATATACAATAGGTATACAAGAAAACAATACACGTTTTTACGTGCAAAGAGGTAATGTTAAGAGAAGAAAAGTAATTAATGAAGATGAAGTAATTAATTTACTCTCTGCTTACGGCTTTAAAAAAGTGCAAATGGATAATAAGACAGTCCAAGAACAAGCGGAAATATTTGCTCAAGCAGAGGCAATAGTGGCTCCGCATGGCGCCGCGTTGACTAACTTACTATTTGCACAACCCAAAACAACAGTAATTGAAATTTTTCCAGATGGATTTACAAATAACTGTTTTTATGTATTAGCAAATCATGGAAAGTTGAATTATTCATACTTGAAGAGCGAAAGCATAAATCAAAATAAGCCGCTGCATCATCGAGATATATATGTAGATATTAAAAAGTTAGATGAAGTTTGCAAAATTGCATTCTTAAATTCAAGTAGTTGTTTAAAATAATATTAATAAGATAGAGTTCAGTTCTCAATGATTTTTGAGTGCTTTTTTATAAATTGGTGAACTGTATAAATATCTAAGGAATGTTATGAGCCGAAATTCTCAATTAAAAACCCCAGTAGTTTTAATTATCTTCAAAAGACCACACACAACCCAGAAGGTATTTGAAACAATCCGTCAAGCTAAACCATCGAAATTGTTTGTAA
>NZ_JBXXZH010000344.1:0-8234 GCF_059640475.1 Calothrix sp. CBUCES-K 9914 | reverse complement strand
AATACGTTTTTCTCAAATTTTTCCATAATAAAGAACCTTTGTTTTGCTGCTATTAAGTCGCGCTAGCTTTGCTGCTGTTTTTTGGAGTCTAAATAAAATAACTATATTTCTAATCTAGTTTAGCTTCTAAAAACAGTGTTCCTGCGGTTTTGACTACATCTAAAAGTAATCCACTTTTAGTATAAATGTACTATTTTAATGATAACTAACCTCTACTTGCTACTGTATTCTATATTTCATAGTTTTAATGTATCAATTTAAACTTAACTTGTGCGGGTAGTCGTGATATCGCCATGAAAGCTCCACACACTATAAGCACGATTGACAAAAGCATATCAGAAAAAATTAATCTTTTCTTTATATTGTATTTATACAGCTTTTTTGGCGCCACACCGTTGGTCGCGTGCTTTATTCTAAACTCCAGGTCTTAACATGATAAAAGAATTAATCAAAATCTGTAGGTAAATAAGGATTGCGGTAATGCTCAAACATTCGTGTAATTTGATGCGGTAAAATTCTTCCTAAAGATAATTTAGGAATAGCATCTTCTGCAAAAAATCCGACATCATCGGTTTCAATGCTTGTCGCAGCACTTCCACCCAGCAGCTCGCAGCGAAAAAATAATTTATACATATAATATGGAAAAGGAGTGTGTCCTTGTCTGTCACGGTCGTACACTGCCAATATTTTTATTGCGCGAGTTTGATAACCTGACTCTTCAAGAATTTCTTTAGTTACAGACTCACTGGGAGATTCTCCAATATCCGCATAACCACCAGGAAGTGTCCAAAGTCCATCAAATTTTTCTTTGACTAACAAAATTTTATTGTTGTGAAAAACCACACCACGCACGTCAATTTTTGGTGTGGCATACCCGACTTCACGTGAAAATAAATCTAATAAATACTGATGTTCTACCTGTGTGTAACTCGCTGCAATTTCCGCTGCAATTTCCCGAAGTTGTTTAAATCTTTCGACATCAAAAGGGTTTTCTGAAAAAGTCAAACCACTTTGAGCAATTGCCTGTAACTTTTGCGTCCATCCTAGCCATTTTGGTTGCATAAGAGTAAAAAGTGATGAGTGCTGAGTGCTGAGTAAGTAGTGATGAGTGATGAGTGATGAGTGCTGAGTTTTGAGTTTGACATTTTAATTCCTAACTCCTCACTCCTAACTCCTAACTATTTAACTTACTCAGCACTCAGCACTACTTACTCAGCACTTATTATTTACGCTTCATTGAGCGCTGCGATACCAGGTAGTACTTTACCTTCGAGTAATTCTAAGCTGGCGCCACCACCAGTAGAAATATGGCTCATTTGGTCAGCTAAACCAACTTTCTCAACTGCTGCAACCGAGTCACCACCACCAATAATAGTAATGGCGCCTTTTTTGCTAATATCAGCGAGGGTATGGGCAATAGCTTCAGTGCCAACAGCGAATTTATCGAATTCAAATACACCCATTGGACCATTCCAAATTACAGTCTTACAGTCAGCAAGAGCTTCTTGGAAAACTTTCACAGAGTCAGGTCCAATATCCAAACCCATCCAGCCATCAGGAATATTCTCAACGCTGACGGTTTGTGAGTTTGCATCTTTATCGAATTTATCGGCAACAACTACGTCGGTAGGTAGTAGGAAAGTTACACCTTTTTCTTTAGCTTTAGCTTCGAGAGAACGTGCAAGCTCGATTTTGTCGTCTTCAACCAGCGAGCTACCGACGTTCAAACCACGAGCTTTGTAAAATGTGAAAATCATCCCACCACCGATGATAAGCTTGTCACATTTTTCTAACAGAGATTCGATAACGCCAATTTTGCTCGATACTTTGGAACCACCAATAATAGCAGCCAAGGGACGCTGAGGATTTGCAATTGCATTTTCTAAGTATTGCAATTCCTTTTCAATCAAGTATCCAGCAACCGAGGGGCTAAGATACTTGGTGACACCTTCAGTCGAAGCGTGGGCGCGGTGCGCTGTACCAAATGCATCGTTTACGTATAAATCAGCGTTTGATGCCAATTTTTGGGCAAATTCGGAATCGTTGTTTTCTTCTTCTTTGTAGAAGCGAACGTTTTCAAGTAATAATACTTGTCCGTTTTGCAGTGACCCAACTTTGGCGCCGACTTCATCACCGATACAATCATCGCACTTAACGACTTCTTGTCCCAGCAACTCAGATAAACGCGCCGCAACTGGAGTTAGACGCAATTTGTCATCAACACCCTTTGGACGACCAAAGTGACTAGCAAGGATTACCTTAGCACCCTTACTTTGCAAATCTTGAATTGTCGGTAGTGCCGCACGGATACGTGTATCATCCGTGATATTGCCCGCATCATCAAGGGGCACATTGAAATCTACCCGTACAAATGCTCGCTTACCAGACAAGTCAGATGCAGATAAATTTGCTAAAGATTTCTTCGACACGGCACAACCTCCTGATTGTCTGAATGCTATGTTTTGAATAAATACAACCATCAAGATTGTACCGAGTCATGGGGGCCGGAAGTGAACACTATGTTCAAAACAGTATTATTTCCTATCGATCAAAGTCGCGAAGCGCGCGAAGCTGCTGATGTAGTCGTCAATGTAGTTCAAACGTACAAAAGTCGTTTGGTGCTGTTGTCGGTGGTAGAACCAACTACCGATGGTGAGTCAAAAGACCCAATGCAGTCACCCGAAGCAGTAGCTAAATTACTCGCAAACGCCAAAGCAGTGTTTGAACAGCAAAGCATTCCAACCGAAGTTATCGAACGTGAAGGTAAACCCGCGTTTACCATTTGCGACGTAGCTGATGAAGTTGGAGCGAATCTAATTATCATGGGATGTCGAGGAATGGGGTTAACCGAAGAAGGGTTAACCGATAGCGTTACCAACCGGGTAATTAACCTTTCCCCGTGTCCCGTGTTAATCGTGCCGTAATCGTCACGTAGGGTAGGCATCTGCCGTTGATATTCACATTTGTCGGACAGCGGGACACCTATCCTACGGTTGAGCAAAATGCCAAATGACGTAGGGTAGGCACCTTGCCTGCCGTTGATATTCACATTTGTCGGACAGGCGGGACGCCTATCCTACGGTTGAGCAAAATGCCAAATGACGTAGGGTAGGCATCTTGCCTGCTGTTGATATTTACATTTGTCGGACAGGCGGGACGCCTATCCTACATGTTTTGCTTCCCAATCTGACTGCCAGAAGTAAGGATACTCTTCAGGGACAGCACAAAAACCTTCTTTGACAGGGTTCTGTCGAATATACTCCCAAGTGTTCCAAAATTCCTCTTCATCTCTAATAATTCGGTCGTAAGACTCTGGCGCCCATATTGTACCCATATGTGTCATCACCTGGGGTATTTGTTTGGATGTAAAACTTTTAATACTATGCATAATTTTGCTAATTGACCAATATTCGGTTTCAGACTTTTTCCAAGGTTGAATTAGTAAATGTGCGTGGTCATGCATTATAACTATTGTAAAAATATCATATCTTTTGAGATGAAAAAATAAACAAGCATCTAAAACTATTTTTCTACCAGGATTATTTAGCTCAAGCCTATCCCACGTTACAAAGATAATATGGTATATTGAACCATCTAATTCCCAGTGAGGAAGTTTTCTTTTTGTTATATTGAGGTTTTGATTAATAATTGGTAGTTCTGGCATTCTAGGTAGATATTAAATAGTTAGCATTAAGCTAATCTTACATTGAACATTTGATTTCATTTCATACTTTACTATCTCTTGATGATTATACATTAAAAGTTTTTGACAAATCGGACACTTATTAAACTTGATGTGGAATCTACTAATACTATTGCTTTTAAATTATAAAGTATTCCTATTTTTCAGTAATTTCCACAGTTTTATTTTGACTAATTACTAGCTATAATTTAAACAAAATTATATTTAATAAGCTCAGTATTTATACTGCTAAAGCATCATGATGCATTCAGCGCAAACACTCAGTAAATACTTGTTTGAAGAACTTCAAGCTTGTACCAAATTGAGATATAGCGGTAAATTAATAATTAAATCACCATCTGGTAACATCTGGAACTTTTACTTTAGGTTTGGTCGAATCATTTGGGCAAATGGAGGAATTCATCCATGCCGACGTTGGTATCGGCTAATGGCTTATTATTGCCCAAATATTGATATCAGTAAAATTAAAATTCGTGCTATCGATTTGGCGTTAGAACATTGGGATTACCAATCAATTATTGCACTAGATAAAAGAAATCAAATAGATTCAAAGCAAATTGAAATCATTGCTGAAAGTGTTGTTCAAGAACTATTTTTCGATTTAATTCAATATCAGCCCAGCAATGATTTAATATGTATTCGTAACTCGGAAGTTATTTTAGACTTAGCTGTGACATTTACAAGTACAGATATATTTATTGAACGCGCGCAAAATGAGTTAAAAACTTGGACTAGCGCAGGGTTAAAAAATTGCTTTCCTGATTTGGCGCCGCAAATTCAAAAGCCAGAGGAGTTAAAAGAAATTTTTAGCCCATTAGTATACAATAACTTAATAATTTTTGTCAATGGTAAACACACACTGCGTGATTTATCAGTGCTACTAAAACAAGATATTACTAAAATAACCGCTTCTTTACTGCCGCATATATCAAAAGGGTTGATTCAGCTTGTAACAGTATCAGATTTACCTTTTCCTGGTAGCGTCAGTCCTGAAAAAATACCTTTACAAGAGTCACAACAGAAACAGTCAACCAGTGCATTAATTGCCTGCATCGACGATAGTTTGCAAATTTGCCAAATATTAGAGCAAATAATTATCTCAAACGGAATGAGATTTCTCAAAATTCAAGACGCAGTGCAAGCTTTACCCAAGGTAATTGAGCATAAACCAGATTTAATTTTATTAGATTTAATTATGCCCGTTGTGAATGGGTACGAAATATGCTCGCAATTGCGCCGAATTTCAGGCTTTACCGAAACTCCTATAATTATATTAACTCGTAGTGATGGTCTACTCGACCGAATGCGCGCGAAAGTTCTTGGTTCAACCGATTTTCTGACTAAACCTATTGTTGCTGATAAGATTTTAGAGACGTTAAAAAAATATCTACCAAGTAATTTATCTAATTCAATACCCGAAATTGAGTCGATACAAGAAAGTTAATAATAAAAAACCCAAATTATATGATGCGTTGTAGCACAAGCATCTTGCCTGTGTAATACATATAATTATATTTACTACAGAGACACACTAGGTAAAAGCTAATAAAGTTAGAACGCACGGCACCTACTGCCCAAGATTATTATCATAGAGTGGTATTATACTGCAGGACGATTAACTCGAATCACCTTACTTTCTAAAGTATCTTCTGCACAAATTGCATCATTTATACGTGTAGCAAGCCTGTATAAGTTTTTATCATCTGTGCAAGCAATAATACCAGTATGAGCAGGATTTTGATTATGCAACTTGAAAAAATCACGTCGATTTTGCGTTAATACTACTCTCTTATTTTTGGTTGCAAAGGCTAACACATCAGAATCAGGAAGTCCAGCATTTCCAGCTTCCTGCACAGTCAAAACATCATGACCTAATGAACGTAATAACTCTACAACTGGTAATGGAAATTGCTCGTCAGCATACAATTTTACCATATATCAAATTTCTTGTTCCATTGCTTCATCTTGCTCTTGAAGTGCTGTTTCAATTTCATGAGGAAAAGCTTCAGCATAAGCCCAAACATTTACTAAATCAGCAGCAGTAAGATGAGGATAAAATTCTAAAATTTCTGCATCTGTTGCACCCTGGCGCCGTAAGCTCACGAATAGCCAAACAGGAAGACGAGTATTGCTAATACACGCATCGCCACCACAGACTCCAGCAGTTTTAGTAATTAAGCGTGAACCATTGCTTAGGCTACTGGTTAAAGTTTGTATTGCCTCTGCTTTTTCGCCTGGATTTAATTGTAATAACTGTATTTTTAGTTCTTCAAGTGTCATATTTTTAACCTTTGATTAATTCCTATTTTACATTATCTTGCTTACAAGCGCTTCCAATACTGCATAGGTTTTGAAATTTGATCCCCCCTAACCCCCTTAGTAAGAGGGAAAAAACTCTTAAAGCCCCCGGGGGTTGGGGGGATCGCTCTTTAGAAAAATGTCTTAACCGAGTAGTATTGCAAGTGTTTCTTTTTCTATAACAGTATTAATTGTATAGAAATCCTATTTGATTTTTGAACTAACACTTAAGGTGGGCACTGCCCACCAAGACCTTAATATCGTGGGAGATGTGGTGGGCAGTGCCCACCTTACAGATACTTAAATTTTTTCAAAAACCATTTAGGATTCCTATATACATTTATTTATTCTCCTAGTTTCTCAAATAAGCGCGCTAAGACTATATTAGAAAACAAAAACCCTTCTGGGTCAGTTAATCGTAATCTTCTTGCTTCGACTGTAGCCCAACCTTGATTAATATATGGCTGTAATATCTTTAATATCTCTTCTTGTTTCTCCGAGCCAAATTCTTGCTTTATTTTGTCTAAACTAACTCCCTCAGCTAATCTCAACCCTAGCATTAATGTATCTAATAACACTTCCGATGATGGTGTTACTTCGCAATCAACTACTGCACCTGCTTCTACCCAAGCGTAATATTCTTTGGTTTTACGGGGACGAGTAAAGCGTTTACCTTCTACATAACTTGCGGCGCCCATTCCAAAGCCATAATAAGGACGATTTTCCCAGTAAACTCGATTATGGCGACATTGGTGTCCAGGTTGTGCGTAGTTGGAAATTTCGTAGTGTGAAAAATCGGCGCCTGTTAAGATTTTTTGCGCCATTCGGTACATTTGAACTGTAATTTCATCTGTAGGTAAAGGTTCATCACCAGGTTGGTAGTAACGTCCAAAAGCAGTTCCTGGTTCGATGGTGAGGTCATATATAGATATATGGGTAGGCGCCAAAGAAATAGCTTTTTCTAAAGACTCTTGCCACATCTCTAAAGTTTGGTTCGGTAAACCCGATATTAGATCAATACTAAATTCAGGAACATTGACTTTATGTATCAGGTCAGCAGCAGCGTAAATATCCGAGACAGTATGCGCACGTCCACACAAACGTAGTAATTCTTCTTGAAATGCTTGTACACCAAAGCTAAAGCGGTTAACACCTGCACTACGATAACCTTTAATATGTTCTAAATCAAAAGTACCTGGGTCAATTTCCATTGAAATTTCTACGTCTGGGGAAATACCAAATGAGCCTTCAAGAATTGTTATCATGCACTTTAGCTGCTCTGTAGATAACAGCGAAGGAGTACCGCCACCAAAAAAAATTGTCTGCAAAGGTTGACTTTGTACTGGTGTAAGGGCAATTTCCTGACACAGTACCTCAACGTAACGGGAAATCGTGCTAGAAGTTTCACCGCGTTGCTTGTCTCCGACTACCGAAATTGGAAAATCGCAGTAAAAGCATCGGCGCCGACAAAACGGAACGTGTATGTAAGCTGCCCGTGGAATACTGGATATAAATACTTCTGTGTCCATTAGGGTTTACCCATTCGGGGATCAAATTCAAATTAAATTGCAAAGATTTATAAATTATTAAATAAACAGGAAATATGAGTGTAAATTTACATTTATTAATAGCTTAATAACAAAAAGATAAAGAATATAAACAGCATTACTATTCAGTTATAATATATTTACATACTATTATCTTAATTTTCTAGTAAGTACGTAAGTATAAATTTTGTCAGAGGTTCTTTGTTAATATCAGTAACAAGCGACCAATGAGAAATACTCAGTTCAATTGAGTTGTACACCAGGAAACCAGTGTAACCACATGCTAGATGCCATTATTATTTTCTCATTCATCCTGGCAGCAGCGGGGGTAGGGTTCTTTAGTATCGACTTACTACCCTCTGGGGCGCTAAGTCGAGTCTCCAATATAGAAGCTTTACGCTTTGTTACTGCCGCATTTACCGCCATTATTGGTGGTGCAATTGGTCTTAGAATTCAAACCGGGTATCGCCGTCTCGAAGCTCAAGTTCGTGACATGCCCGCAGAAGCAATAATAACGCGCGCAATCGGATTGATTGTAGGTTTGCTAGTTGCTAACTTAATGCTGGCGCCATTATTTTTACTTCCCATACCTATTGACTTTGGGTTTATTAAACCATTAGTAGCAGTAGTCGGTAGTATTGTACTAGCTTATAGTGGTATGAACTTAGCCGACACCCACGGACGAG
>NZ_JBXXZH010000343.1:0-8245 GCF_059640475.1 Calothrix sp. CBUCES-K 9914 | reverse complement strand
CCAAAAACTAGGTCTTTGCCGGAGTCTCTGGCGCCATATAATTTATGTTTATTCCAAAAGTGGATACATTTTCGTAATCTTGACTTAATACACTAACAAGCAAGTGCAATCACTGATTTTTAAATTTTGACGGTTCCTGTGAACCTGCAAGCCCAGAACATTTTATCTATCCGTGACTTTAGTCAACAATGAATTGATGACTTAAACCATATTAAAGATAATTACTTTTGTCACATACATATTTCTACTGAGTTTCCTAAACTGACAGTTGCCTTTCCCCAGGTTTTTTAGAACTGCATAAGTGCCTATACAAGCAAATTCATATTGTGTTCAAAAAAAACAGTACAAAATTACATAAAAATATTTTTAATTGTTTCCGTAACTAGCAAAGCTTTGTTTGTAGTCATCAATGCAAAGAACCACTTTTTAATATCGGTTAATTTTACTGTTATTACTTTATCAAAAAAGTTTCAATGGATACAATATTTAGATTTCAACCTGTTTCCCACAGTTGGGTTGCTGTTCACCCAAACCCCAAGGGTATCATTCAATTTATAGGTGGTGCTTTTTTTCGGTACTTTCCCAACTGTTTTTTATCGGTATTTTTTGAGAAAGTTATTTGACGAAGGTTACACAATAGTTGCGATTCCATTTAAATTTAGCTTTCGTCATTAGCCTATTGCTATTAGCTTATTAAGAGAACAGTTAAATTTTTGGATGAACTCAATAAGCGACGAGAGCAACTAAGTTCAAATCAGTCTTTAGTCTCTAACCGTTTTTGACAGCGCTCATATCCAACGTTGACCTAACGGATACTTGAAAATTTATCTATTGTATCCGTTACATCCGTTACATCCGTTACATCCGTTGCCAATGACTAACTTTGCTGTGCAAGGAAAGCAGCAGTTACAGAAATAATTTCAGCAATTTCCGCAGGTTCCAACAAGCGAATTTTCGCCAAAACCTCTTGCTTTATCTTCTCGTTCGAGGGTTTCGAGCGCCTTTTCACTTGTGTCATCACCCTACTCGCGACACCTTGACGATATACCGATAAAGTTATTTCACCATCTAGGTACTTTTGTAGCGTTTGGGAAGTTCCACCACTCAACCTGGCTAACTTCTCAAAGTTCCTAGACTCCGGTTCGGGAACAGTCTTCCCCTTTACCCAGCGGTACACTGTGGTGAATTCTACGCCAACAAATTCAGCTATCCCAGTTTGAGTCCAGCCATCTTGCAACAGCTGTTCCATCAACTGAACTAGTCGATTTTGGCGCGCTTGTATGAGTGATGGTACAGATGTGGCAGTCACAATTTTTACCTTGGTAACTTTAATAACAGGCAAATTTAATGTAAAGCCGACCATACCCCCGCTTGAGTAGCAGTTGAGGTAAAGCGCTCACGTTGTTCGGTTAATAAGGTTTGTATACCCTATTTAAAAGTATAACTCCTGTATTTACAAGGGTTTGAGCAAAATTTAAACGAAACTACAAACAATAAATGCTTGACTTGCCTCTATTTATGGAATGCCCAATCAATACAAAACGTAAAAAGTTTGCACAAAGCACATGACTTATGCAATATTATTTATTGCATGTGCAATATAATCATAATATGTATATAGCGTTGGGTAGACGGTGAAAGCTTTTAGGGGCTTCGCCGTGAGTAGTTCATGGGCAAATAAACAAAATAAACAATGTACAGTCGTTAACCCAGAGATAAAGGATATCGATGGAACATCTAGACTTTACTGCTAACGGTGCAACTTTTCAACTATCTAGTGGCGGTGAGCATTCCTTAGCAGTTGCTTCAACTCCAAACAGTACTGTGAACCAAATAAATACCGACAACTCGTATGAGGTGCTTTCTGAAGCAGAAACAATAGAGTTAGACAGTTTGGAAGCCACAGTTCAGCGTGGTTTACGGGCATTTTGGGAAATAGGGCAAGCATTGCGCGTTTTGCGGGACAAGCGGCTGTATCGGCAAAATTACGAGACATTCGAGGAGTATTGCATTAACCGCTGGGAGATGTCCCGACGTTCTGCTTACTATCTGATAGATGCTGCTGCGGTTTATGAAAATGTGAACCACGGTTCACAAATTCTTCCTGCCAACGAACGTCAAGCGCGTCCACTGACTGCATTAACTCCATCTGAGCAGCAGGAAGTTTGGCTTGAAGCAGTTGAGACGGCGCCGAACGGAAAAATCACAGCAACCCACATCATCCAAGTAGTAAAAGCATACCACAAGAGAAACGACTCAGACCAATCTAAAGCACATAAAAGCAAGAAGAAGATAAAGCAACGGGAGCATCACCCAGATGTGAGTTCAGAAGCACATGCAGGCTATATACAGCCATCGTGTACACCAAGTACACCAAGTACACCAATACGAAGCTGTTGGAGTTGTTCGCATTGTAGTCCAGAATTACTAGAAGAGAAAGAAAACTTCTACTGTTACCAGCTAGGTAAATTAAACTTTCTGGAAAAAGATGGGGAAACCCGCGCGCGCGAGTGTGAGTATTGGACTTCCCGTTTGGCTACACCAGAGATAAAACTCTCTCAAATACCCTCGCTGGAAACAGTAGCATTAACCTTACATATACCAGCCTACTTGCAGCGAGAAATGCAAGACATCGCCAAAGCATCAGGACTTAACCTGACAGAATGGGCAACTAAAATACTAACCGAAGCAGTTGCCACAAATAACGGCGCCGACTTAATGACCATCAACGGAGAAACGTTTGAAATTCTAAGAGAACCAGCTACTCTTTAAAATTATCCCTCGGAAGCAGCAACCGAGGTTATTTTTTTTACAATAATTCTCACCACTTTAATAAATAAATATTAAAATCTGGCGCCTAAAATCGTATGGTGGGCACTGCCCACCGTACATATAATGATTAATTCTTAAACAGTAAGCTTGCTTATGGTTACTACTACAACTACTGGTATCGTTAAGCCTATTAGTCAGATGCATTTGGCGCCTGGTAGCGTTGTGACTATCTCGAATGTGACTTGGCAGGAATTTGAAACTATTTTACAGGAATTAGGACAAAAGCGCGCTTCAAGATTAGCTTACTATCAGGGTACTTTAGAAATAATGGTTCCTTTACCTGAACATGAAATACCAAGAGATTTTATTTCTGATGTCGTCAAAACTTTGATGAGAGCTAAAGGTATTCGATATCAACCCTTTGGTTCGACAACTTTCAAAAATGAAGGTGCTGCAGGGGTTGAGCCAGATGCCTGTTTTTACATTCAAAATTATCAAAGTATGATTGGTCGCAGGCGCCTGTATTGACTAATGGGTAGATGGTGCGTGAAAGCACTTTATTTTTCGTTACATTGAGTGATTGTAATAGCTTTCACACACCCTACACAATGTGAACCGTGGTTCACAAATTTTGAGCGAGCATTAAATTAACGGCTCCAAAGACTACCACCAAAGTTCTCTCCACCGGAGACTTTTTGAATGCGACCGCCTGAAATTCTGAGCGTCATCTCGCCATAACCTCTTATACTACCCTTGGGAACGTCTGCCCAACTGCCAATTATTCTGCTCCCTGTTATCGTACCTTGAAACACATTCGACCAAGTTTGTCCACCATCACTACTTTGACCATACCACCATACTTGATTTCCAACTTGACGAATAAAGTACACTCCACCGTCGTTGCAATTCCAGGCGCCTGTCATGTTCCCAGCTTGTGCAATAATAATTCCAGGGTTAGTAACTTTTGTGGAAACGTTATCCAAGGAATGCTGGGGAGTATTCGTTGACGCAACTTTAGCAAAGGTTGCAGCGTTACCTAACAATGTTAATGCAACCGCAGAACCGAGAATGGCAAGTTTTTTCATAGTAATTATCACTTAATTTAAGTTTACAGAGTTGTAAGTTTTGTAACCTCACATCACTCTCTGAACATAGATATGTTTGGTCAAGCTAATTTATGCAGTAGAATTGAAAAAATATGAATAAAAGTTTTCAAGCTGCTCTATGACCGTGTTTTACGCCTCATGCCTGTAAAACACTGTATATTAGTTATAAATTATACATTTTTTAAAAATGATACGTAAAATGTGAACTGTGGTTCACATTTTGGCGCCCTACCTTATGTTTTGAGTTACGTGTGTAGAGACGTTACATATAACGTCTCTACGGCGGAATGTGGGAACATAATTTTTGTGCAATTAGCGTTCTGTATTGGGCGATGCCAACGAATGATTCTGAATTAAAAAACCAGGCGAGGCTTATTTTGGATAAAATCGCTTTTACTCACGAGTGAGGAATGCTTACCTTTGAGCCGAGAGTTTAGCAACCTTCCTGCTCAACCTGGTATTTATGCAATTAGGCACAAAACCGATGGGCTGCTTTATATTGGTAAAACTAAGAGTCTGCGGGGTCGTTTTACTGGTGGACATAAAGCTTTTTTGTGGGCATGGCTTGACAAGTATAGTGACGATGAGGTACGTATTGCTGTGCAGACTATTTCTTACTGGGGAAACCCTGCGCTACTATTAGAGCTAGAAGCCATTATCTTGAGAGCCACCGAACCTCCTTATAATGTCCAAATACCAAGCGAACAGTAAAGTTATGCAAGCAAAACCAAAAGAGCAACTTTCTTTTACTGATGCCGAGGTTATCTTGGAGCGTATGCCTGAACGTATTCGAGATGCAATAATAGCGCGCGCGGCTTCCATTGAATATCCTGTTGAGGCAGTTATTGAGATGGCAATTGCTAGCTTTCTTGATACGGAGGCTTTGGGTTTTGCTGATTGTAAACCGGGACGTGGACAGTAGAATATAACGAGTTATAAGGTTATTGTAGAGGCGCCGACTTTCTAGGAGGGTTGGTGCTGTTGTGATTGGTAGGTAATTTTTATGCGTTCAAGAGAAGAGGTATTGGTTTTTAATAATGCTTTATTTGAATTGTCTTTTTTGGACTATTTCTCTTTCACTCCAGATTGCTTGCAGTAACTCTTGTAATTGACGGATGGCAAAAGCTGGGAGTAGGTCGGATATTAACCATTGGTAAGCTAGTTGCTCGGAAAAACGGAATTCCTGTGCTTTGTATAATAAAGAGGCTGCACTGACTGCTGTTATACCTATAGTTCTTGTTTTAGTTGGCTCTAAAGCTTCGAGTGCTAAAATTTCTTTATATGCCGCAAGTCGATAAAGTTCTACAGCGCGAGCATTATTTTGCTCTCTAAGGGCTTCCTCGGCAAAATTTGCGTAATGCTCACTTTGAGAATGATGTGATACCCAACTCATAATTAAGGTTCTACGGTTTGCATTATTATTAATTTAGCGCTTTGGAGTCTTTGCTTCTAGGGCGCCTGTTTGGTTGGATGTAATGTTGTTTACCAATTGTGCGATTATATTCATATTCGCCTAGGGTTAAAACCGTTAAAACCCGTAGGCTAATGTTGAAGTCCATTGAAATGGACTGATTGTTGGGTGTAATGGTGGTTGTGGTTTTATTCTGGGTTTGTGTTTATGGGTGGGGGATATGAATCTTATGTACTATACTTGTTGTGGTTCGCTACAAATAAGTGAGAATGTAAGTGTTGCGTATAGTGGGATAATGGCTAACTATGACGGAAACTAAAACTACTCGTACCGCGCGTCGGGGACGCATTTTCCCTGAGATTCAATGGACCTCTGAACAGTTTGCTAAACGGCGAGCTGAACGTGAGGATTTTTATCGACGTAGCAAAGAGATTTTTGATAGCGTTAAGCCGGAATATATGGATACGCATTATGGCTGGTATATGGTGGTTGAACCAGATAGTGGGGACTATTTTGTTGACCAAGAGGAAGAAGTTGTTATGCAACAAGCGCGCGTAATGCACCCTGGTACTGTACGATTGTTTTTGTTCCGTATTAATGAGATGGGTGTTTCTGGGACTATATGATTAATGGGCGGTTTAGTGATGACGATACTTTGATTTTTGAACTATCTTTATATGCTTTTTTTCGTCGAAAGTAAAAATTTACGTGGCGCCTGTGTGGTTGGATGTAATGTTATTTAACAATTGTGCGATTATGTTCATACCCGCCTTATGCTTACAGCATAAGGCTAATAGCTGAAGTCCATTAAAATGGACTGGTTGTTGGCTGTGATAGTAGTTATGCCGTTATCTCGGTGGACACCCTACCCGATTTTGCACCCCACTATTTTATTTCTGAGAAATCATAGCCCGTAAACTGTAATTACCAGATTCTCCTGCTTCAAAGGTGTTAGCTATGAGATAGTAAACGCCATTTTCCGGCAAAGTCACAGTCAATCTGGCGTTAAAATCCTTTGGAGAAGTGTCGTCGTTTTGCCCTATTAGCTTCTCTTTAGCAGGAAGCAGTAAGTATAAATGGGAGTCGATCTGCTGACTAGCCATTTCAATATTTACCCTTTGCCCTGCTTTACCTTCAAATGCATAAATGTGAAAATAGCTATTATTTGGGAGAGTGCGATCACCTTGTTTTAAAGTCGCTTGTATAGCTTGACCATTCAAAGGTAAATCCTGTTCTTGATTGTTACTAGGTCTTTGGCGCTGAGTCGCTAACTGAGCATTACCCTGTTCTACAGCTACTAAAAAAGGACGGACTATATCTGTCGGTATTGCAAAACTAATGCCAATAAATCTTTTAATCTCGGTATCGTTAAAAATAGCAGTATTAACACCGATTACTTGACCATTAGAGTTGAGTAATGGTCCTCCTGAATTACCAGGGTTAATAGCAGCATCATGTTGAATTAAACCTAATTTTGTATCAATACGGCTGATAATCCCATCGGTTAAAGTATTTTGTAATTCTAGACTCAAAGGAGTACCAATAGCATAGACAGATTGACCAACTTTCACAGAACCAGGGGACGCTAAAGGTAGGAAGGGCAAATTTTTCTGATTGCGAATTTTAAGCGCTGCTAAATCTAAGCCATCAGATGCAAAACCAACCACATCAGCTAATACTTGTTTACCATCAGCAAGTACTACTGCTACGGTTTTAGGACTATCTTGGACAACGTGAGCATTAGTTAAAACTAGACCATCTGGACTCACAATAAAACCACTACCATGTCCTCCTGTCCCAAGAGCAATAGCAACTACAGCCGGACTAGCTTTTTCATAGAGACTAATCCGGTTTTCTTCGGATTTTTCTGCTATAATAATTTTTGATTGTCCTTTTTTAGTATTTTTATTTCGCGAATTAGATTGAAATTCTTGAGTATTTTTAGTAATATTTGGCAATTGATAACTCAATACATTTTCGATACCACTTGCACTAATTATAGTGGTCAAAATTGTCGTAGTCCCTATCTGTAATAATTTGCTTTTCATTGTATATTTTCCTCAACAACTAATACAAAATTGATTCTGATTGTCATTATTACTTTACTATTAATCATTTTATTTGCCTTCACCAACCCCAGTCTAAAATTGAGAATAAATTCTCCCATGTGAGACTAGGGTTTATTTTGGTGAAGTTTTTTTCAACAACAACTAACTTACTTCTTGACTCGCAATGCTTGGATGTTAGGATGAGAGAGGAGCTTTTCTCCCTCTGCAATTAGTTTTGCCCCCCAGAGAGTTTGTTTAAGAACCTCAACATCAGCTAAAGTTTTATCTAAACGCAAGGTAGTTTGTGCCATATTTAGAGCTTTTTGTTGCTCACCTCTGCTATGCAAAGCTACTGCAAGTGCGAGTTGCGCTCCTGTTACGTCACTATCAATTTGAACTGCTTTTTGCCACTCTTGAATAGCTCCTGCAACATCTCCCCTTTCATATTTGATGTAGCCAATTTTTGCATTAGCTGCGGCAAATTTTTTGTCTTTGGCAAGTGCCTGAGCATATTCAGATAATGCCGCGTTATCGTCTCCTTGTTTTTGGTAAACAACACCCCGACAGTAGTAGCCCAAGGCATCATTTGGTTGAAGTTTCATTGCTTGATTGCAATCTGCTAGTGCTGCTTGATAATCTTTTAACTCTTTGCGGACAAAACCCCGCCAGTAGTGAGCGTTGGCATTATCGGGTTGAAGTTTAATTGTTTGATTCAAATCTGTTAGTGCAGCTTGATAATCTTTTAAGAAATAGCGCACGACACCCCGCCAGTAGTAAGCGTTGGCATTATCTGGTTGAAGTTTGATTGCTTGATTGTAATCTGCTAGTGCTGTTTGATAATCTCTCAACAAATAGCTGAGATCACCTCGCTGGTTGTAAGCGTTGGCATTATTGGGTTGAAGTTTAAT
>NZ_JBXXZH010000342.1:0-7559 GCF_059640475.1 Calothrix sp. CBUCES-K 9914 | reverse complement strand
TCTCTTGTCGTGCTGTGGCCCATCCCCACTCAACTGGCGCCCAAAATTATGAAAATCCATAGCAATAAACAGCGGGTCAGTTGGCTTCACACTATCACGGCAACGTAACCAACTATATATAGCGTCCGCAACAGTCTTATTCAAATCCACCCTCACATCATCATTCCCCTTACCCTTCCCAAACACCCGCAGTACCGACTCCTGATAATCAAAATCACTCACCTTCAACTTGGCAATCTCAGAGCGTCGCAGCACATTCGACCAAAACAGTAAAAACAAAGCATAATCGCGCTTCCCCTTATCAGTCCTCACATCAATAACATCAAACACCTTATTATATTCATCCACCCTCACCCCAGAAGTATCCCTGTACTTAGTCACCCGCATCGACTCAATGCGGTCACTATCAAACCGATAACTGCACCGCTTCAAATTCCTCCCCGCTTTAATCAAAAACTTAATAGCCGCAAGATACCGATTAACCGTTGCCGACTTCCTACCCGAAGCAACCAAATAATTCTTAAACTTCAAAATCAACGTATTAGCAGACTCCTCATCCAAACCCCAAAACTCTTCAACATCATCTTGTGTAGGCGCCCGACTTAAAAAATACTCAAAAAACAACTTAATATTCCCCGCATACCCTCGCTGCGTAGTCCCCGCCTTCTGCTGCAACTCAGTTAAAAAATCACTCCCATGTCGTAACTCACCAGCTATCTTAGCCAGCTGACCCGACTTATAAGTAACGATTTCCTGGGACTTCTCACCACTCATAGAGATATTTGTGTTCACGACAATGCACTTTTTCATTAACGCTCAACCCTCCACACACTGACATCCGTTGAGCTACGCAAAACTGCCCAATTAGTACACAAGCACCAAATACTCTGGAAAAAATATCACGAGTTTCATTGAAGAGGCGCCGCATCACCAGAGCATTGAACGCAGTAATAAGAACGCTGGCGCCAAAAAACAACTCCGCTCACTCAATCAAACGGGGAGCGTATTTCATTACTTATTAAAACTTGTAGAATTACTATACGCAGTTAGTAAGCCGTACCGCACCATAAAATTTTGGTACTAGCTCAAACTTACTTATAATTAATAGCTTAATAATATCTCGGAAATCAGAAATCAAACTAACTTAAACTCCTTCCCGTACCGTGCCTGTACCAAGCAAAAAGCGGTTTTTGTACCTAAAAAACGACGATTTTTGTACCGAAAACAGCTTCAAAACAGTGCATTGAAACAGTAATTTTAATTTCAGACAGTCGCCAATACTAAATTTAGTACCCTGGTACACTACCAAGAGCAACGCAAAATTTTTTTTCTATGGATCCATATTATGTGCCCTAAAAAAAAATATTTTTTGAAATTTTATCTGTACCGCGCTCAAAATTGGTACTATTTTTCTGTTCCCGTTAGTACTATTTTGGCACTCAGTACCTAAAAAACAGGTACAAAACAGGATAAAAAAAGGCACAAACAGGTTTTTTAGTAACACTTCTGTACCGTCACTGTACCTCTATAATTATGAGGTAGTACCAATCATTTTTAAAGAGAGCAGTCTCAAGTTTTACTAATATTTGTTTTGCTTAAATATTGACTCTATTTTTTATATTTTTATATAAAAAAGCAACTTAAAACAGCAGATTGCAAAGGATAAGAATCCAAACTAAAATGTTAATCACGGTTAATAATTTTAGTGCCAAGGGTGCTACTCACTTCGACTCCTTGTGGCACTTCTGACTTTTGATGTTACGTGTCAAAGAAGACTGTAAAACCTAACCCACAAAAAGAGTTTCCTTGAAGAGGAGTACATTCGCATACTGACCGCTTGTAATCCAGGTGCCGAGGTTCGTGTAAAATGGGACACGTTGCAAATATTTGTTACAATTACTTGCATTTGTATAATTATTGTGGTTTACGCTATTTGAACTGAGCGCTTACTCGGTTATCTGTTAGCTGGCGCCCTTGAGCCTAAAATTCAAAATTTTCACTTCTCGGATATTGCTATAACCCCCCAACTACAAGAGAATGGGAGGGTACATTTGCTCTGTTCTATTTGTAGAGAGAGGTTGGGGGAGAGGTTTTGAAGCGGGATAGATGCGTCTCGGTTGATGTGATTCTTTGATATCTAATAGGAAGCGCTTTGGTACGAGCAATTTATTGAGGTGGTGTTTGCTTTATCGCTATAAATAGGTACTTGATGCTCTGCTGTTATGCGCTCTTAAGTTGTTGTGTGCATCGAATATCATAGCCTATACGGCTATTTTGTCTGTGGGTACTACAGGCGCCACGTTTACATAAATATTTGTTGTTTCATTATCATTCTTAATACTGCTGACTCGCGATTCTTTCCAACGTTTTCCTATCGCAATAAGTGCCTCTTCTATTTCTTCGTCAGAAGCAGTTTTAATTATTTCTACTATGCTTGGCTCATTCGCTGGTAATGGGCTTAATGCTCCTCCTGCTAGTAATTGGCAGAAATACAAACGGGCGCCTGGAGCAAGTTTATCCATTGCTTCTAATAGCTTGATAAAACTATCGTGGCTTAACCACTTACGACTTGCTCTTACCTCGGAAAGATAGTTTGGTGTCATGTCTATTAGAGCCGCCAACTCTTTACCTTTAATGCCGTGGCGGTCCATCGTCTTTTTTAATAATTCGTTTATTTCCATTTTTTTCTCTAAGATTAAGCTGACAGCCATGATTCTATGATATCATGCTCTCAGGTTAATTTTATTAAGCCTAAAGCAATGCTGGGTTAACTTGGTTAACCTTGGCACACGAATAGCCTTGTTAGGTACAACAACCCTAACAAGGCGGCATTTTTCCATAGGTATCTAGAATATGACAATTCAAAGAATCTTGATAGCGTCTTTAGACGTATATATTATGATGCAGGCTGTATCTGAAGTCACACTTGCAGGTAGTGAGGTGTAGACGCCGTGGACAAGATACAGGGTAAATTTTACCGATTACAACACTTCGAGTGGCTGCGCGCGTGCCATGAGCTACAACCATCAGAAAGAGATGTTTTGTACTACATCCGGACACTTGACCCCTACGAGAAGGGCATAGAATTATCAATTTCCAACATTGCGTCCGACCTATCCACCCCTAAAAAAAAGGTACACAAATCAACGGTTAGCCGCGCGCTGAAAGCGTTAAACGAAAGGGGATTTATCGACTTGGAGCTAATCCAGGTAAGGGTAAAAATAACAGTTGCGCCCATGCAATCTGTGTTGCCTGCATACAACGCGGTTGTCTCCACGCAACGAGATGTTCCCTCAGACAACGCAGAATGCCACCAGGCAACCTATGATGCGACCACGCAACAATCGGTGCCTGAAACCCCTTCTCTTGCAGAAGTTGAAACGCCTAAGATTAATAAGACTTATAAAGAATTTAAAGACTCTCTCTCTGACTCTGTGAGAGAGAGTTTTTTTAAGTTTGGTGAGAATAAAGCGAAACAACTCCCAAAACCACCACAGTTAATTTCCAAGTGGATTGGGGCTAATTGGGAGGAAATTAGGGACGAGTGGTTAAAAGCGACCAATAAGCCATCTGTGAAACTTTCGTCGAAGTGGGCAAATCATCCTAAGAGTGCGGAGTGGTTGGAAGTTATCAACACAGAAGGTTACGGGGTTTTTGTTTATTTAGATGGCGACTATGACCCAGAGCGCAAGGAATTTCTCGATTGGGCTTTTAAAGAAGATTTAGTTCGTTTTGATTGATACTTAACTGGCACTACATATGGATTTTGAAATAGAGGAAATTCTGCCGATTCCTGTAATTCGCTCTGCGGCACCTTTTCAGGAGGGTGAGGAAATCTTTGAGATGCCCCGGTGGCATTGCTTCTGTTGCCACGATACGGGATGGGTACAACCGCATATCGCTTCCCTTGTAATTGCTGATTACAACCCGTCACGGCATAGAACGCCTGTTTGCCAAGCTTGCGATAAAGGGCGCCTGTGGTTTCATCTTAAAGGCAATATTGACATGCGATTCAACTTTCGCATTTGTAAAAGACTTGATAAGTGGGAGCGTGACAACTGGAAAAAAACGGTTATGTTGCAGTTGGAAAATTTCCAGAAGCGTAAATAACTTGTCAATGAGACAGTTTTCGAGCGCTTGCCATAGCGCGCATGTCTGCGACCGTAAGCATTCAAGCAGAACAATTATACGCACGGTACAAACATTATGAACGCTTTTTGGGAAGCGATAAGAACAAGAATCAGGGGTGGAGAATGAAGCATAAAAAGATTACCCAAATAGAATCACTTTTTAATACTGGCGCCTATGAGCCAGAGGTCTCCGAAGAGAAAGTACTTGATACTGGTATTAATACGAACAATAATTCCTCTAAGAAAATGATTGCTCAGTCAAAAGTGTTGAACAATACTACTTTTTCGACTGAGTATGAATGCTCTAATAAAGTAATAAACAATACCAATGGAATGGAAGATGAATGGCACCAAGAACTACAACCCGAAACAAATATACTAAAACAATCAAAAAATTTAGATGAAAAATCAAATGTAGTAGACACAAAAAAATTCTTAGAGGAATCAGAGTATCAAAATATTACCGTACTAAGTCTACACTTAGGTACTAAAGTACTAAATAATGAGTCAAAAATTTTAAGTAGTTCAGAGCATCAGACTACACCCGTGAATTTCTTAGAGGAAAAAACTGATGTACTAAAAGCAGATGTTTCGAGGTTCGCGACGGAGACTTTTAAGCTGGGTCGGCAACGATGTGGATGTTTGTACAAGTACTTGGAGAATAAAAAATTAAAGGATGGAACAATTGCATCATATCCAAGGGTAATAGGCAGACGTGACCCGGACAATGTGAAGCACTGGCGGTGGGGGTTCAATTGGGAAGAGAAGATAGATGGGGAGTGGAAGAATCGTAGTATTGGTGTTCCAATTGGCGCCGTGTCTATGGTGATTGGAATGCAGAATAATAATTGTAGTGTGAATGAGATAATTAGCTTTATTAAGAAGAGTAAAGCTAAAAATACCCGCCTATAGTTAAGAGCCAGAAGTCTCATCTAATCAAGTGATTGATACTGGTATTCATAATTACAATGTTTCCTCTAAGAAAATGATTGCTAAAGTAGAAAGTCATAAAAAAGTAAGGATAAAACTAAAATTTAGATACGCGCGTCTGACGAATGGGTGCCTGCTGTACTGGTTCTATGTTTATTCGACTTCGATGGCGCCTAAAATTTTGAGCAATTGCTGGATATTGTTCAACCCTAGTGACAACCCAGTCTCCAAACGGAGCGCGTGAGTTGAACTTTTGGGATATTGCGGGTCAACAAATTCCTCAACCTGCAAAAACTGCCTAAAGCGAAAGCGTCCCTGGTAGTAGGGACGCTTTCGCGTTGATTAATTATTTAGTTATCATTCGTTTTAGCCGTTGATAGCAGGCGCCGATAATGCTACTGGTGCAGCTTCACCAGATGCTAAGTCGAGTGGGAAGTTGTGAGCGTTGCGCTCGTGCATTACTTCCATACCTAAGTTAGCGCGGTTGATGATGTCTGCCCATGTGTTGATGACGCGACCTTGGCTGTCAATTACTGATTGGTTGAAGTTGAAACCGTTCAAGTTGAAAGCCATTGTGGAGATACCTAAAGAGGTAAACCAGATTCCTACTACTGGCCATGCAGCTAAGAAGAAGTGCAAGCTGCGGCTGTTGTTGAAGGAAGCGTATTGGAAGATTAAGCGACCGAAGTAACCGTGTGCTGCAACGATGTTGTAGGTTTCTTCTTCTTGACCGAACTTGTAACCGTAGTTTTGGCTTTCGGTTTCGGTTGTTTCACGAACTAAGGAAGAAGTTACTAGTGAACCGTGCATTGCAGAGAACAAGCTACCACCGAATACACCTGCTACACCTAGTTGGTGGAAGGGGTGCATCAATATATTGTGTTCTGCTTGGAATACCAACATGAAGTTGAAGGTTCCGGAGATACCCAAAGGCATACCATCGGAGAATGAACCTTGACCGATTGGGTAAATCAAGAATACTGCAGTTGCTGCTGCAACAGGTGCAGAGTAAGCTACGCAAATCCAAGGACGCATTCCTAAACGGTAGGAAAGTTCCCACTCACGACCCATGTAGCAGAATACGCCGATGAGGAAGTGGAATACTACCAACTGGTAAGGACCACCGTTGTACAACCACTCATCTAAGGAAGCTGCTTCCCAGATTGGGTAGAAGTGTAAACCGATAGCGTTAGAAGAAGGAACAACGGCGCCGGAAATAATATTGTTTCCGTATACTAATGAACCAGCTACTGGTTCGCGGATACCGTCGATGTCAACTGGGGGTGCTGCTACAAATGCAATGATGAAGCAGGTGGTTGCTGCCAAAAGGGTTGGAATCATTAGTACACCAAACCAACCGATGTATAAACGGTTTTCGGTGCTAGCTATCCAACGGCAGAACTGCTCCCATACGTTGGCGCTTTCGCGACGTTGTAAAGTTGCGGTCATGATTGTATAAGTGCGGTTAAAAAGTGTATGTATCAGACGTTTCTGCGTCTGTAACCATATATTAACGCGCTTTACATTTTGTTACAATACTTCTTAGGGTGAGTAATTCTTACCTGGGTGATTAGGTTTACTTATCAATCTTCGTATATATTGCGGCACGTGTAGAGACGTGCAGAGCGAAGTGTACCGAAGGTAAATTTTCATAATTGAGAAGCTTCGCTTGCGCGTCTCTACATTAATCACGTTATGTGCTGGCGCCTGCTGTCTATATAGTGAACCAGAGCTATAGCTTATAGTATGAGGTAATATTTTCTGTTAGTTGTCTAAAGTTTATATACGTACCATGTCGTATTATATTTAAGATATTTATTATTTTAGGCTTTGGACAAAATTAACAGCATTTTGGATTAATTCATTAGCTAGTGTGGCAAAACCACTTAAATCTCCTAGTTTGGTGCGTAAGAAATCTAAAAGGTCAATATCTTGTGGTAAATATTTAGTCATACTTTTAAAGCTAACTATATTAGTCTCAAAGGGTTATCTTGTATCTTGCACCTGCATTCTGGTATGTAATATTAATTGCAGAGTTTATAACTACGCTCATACCCGCCTAGGACTAATGGCAAAAGTCCATTAAAATGGACTATGTAAGTTAGTAGTATTAAACACATATATATTTCCAATTAAGAATTAATACGTAGAGGTGCAAGATGTCAGTTATGACTTTATAGTTCCCATTCTCTGAGGCATAAATTCAGTCAAGCGATAATTTTTGTATTAGCATACTTTATGACTGTGCTGTATCAATCCAATTATTCAACCAGTCTCCATCAACGTCTTTAACAAAATAGCGGATACCATCAACTCCCATAGCTCTTCTGGAGCGCTTCAAATTTCTTGACCTTTGAAGCGCTTCTCTTGCTCTGGTTATTTTTTGTTCTTCAGGTTTAATTGACATCATTAAATTTAAGCTACTTCCGAAAAGTGTTTTGGTGATGGATTAGCTGGAAAGAATACAGAAGGTGAAACTTTGAAAAACTCACCAAGCTT